>CADCWK010000035.1:0-12317 GCA_902806375.1 uncultured Thermomicrobiales bacterium | reverse complement strand
TGGGTGAACTCGCCGCCGGCCCATCTCGGCGTCCTTGCCGAACTGCTCGCGGCGGCGATGGACCCCAGTGCCGCCGGCGGCGACCACGCGGCCATCTACGTCGAGCGGGTCGCCGTCCGGTGGCTGATGGGACTGGTCGGCTACCCGACGGATGGCAGCATGGGCATCCTCGTCAGCGGCGGCTCGATGGCCTCCCTGACCTGCCTCGCCGCAGCCCGCCACCGCCTCGCCCTGCGCCACGGCTGGAACGACCGCCAGGACGGCATGACTGGGGACCGCCCGTCGCTGGTCGTCTACCTGTCCAGCGAGGCCCACACGACGCTGCACAAGGCCGTCGAGTTGCTCGGCCTCGGGACCCGTTGCCTGCGGGTGATCCCCGTCGACGCCGACTTCCGGATCGACATCGACGCGCTGAGGACGGCGATCACGGTCGACCGGGCGGCGGGGCTGCTGCCGTTCTGCGTCGCGGCCAGCGCGGGAACGGTCGCGACCGGGGCGATCGACCGGTTCGACCTGCTCGCTGACCTCTGCGTGGCGGAAGACCTCTGGCTGCACGTCGATGGCGCCTATGGGGCCGTCGGCATCCTCGACCCGGACCGGAGCGACCGCTACGCCGGCATGGACCGGGCCGACTCGCTGGCGATCGACCCGCACAAGTGGCTGTCGGTCCCGGTCGAATGCGGCTGCGCGATCGTCCGCGATGGCGCCCTGCTGCGGGACACCTTCAGCCTGGTGCCGAGCTACGTCCGGACCGAAGAGGGGCGGGGGATCGGCGGGCTGCCGTGGTACTCGGAGTACGGCTTCCAGCAGAGCCGGGGTTTCCGCGCGCTCAAGCTCTGGATGGCCCTCCAGCACGCCGGGCGGGACGGCTACGCCCGCATCGTCAGCCGCCACAACGCCCAGGCCCGGACCCTCGCCGGGTTGATCGACGCGGCGCCGGACCTGGAGCGCCTCGCGCCGGTCGAGCTGTCGATCGTCTGCTTCCGCTACCGGCCTGCGGGGATGCCCATGGACGATGAGCGGCTGGATGGCCTCAACAAGGCGATCATGGAGGAGATCCAGTCCAGCGGGGATGCCTTCGTCACCCAGGCATCGATCGGTGGGCGGTTCAGCCTGCGGGCCAACATCATCCACTACGGGACGACGGACGATGACCTCCAGGTGCTGATCGACGCGGTCCGGGCGGTCGGTGGGCGTCTCGCCACCGCGAGCAAGGGAGAACGATGATGAACCAGCCCGTTCCGGGCGACGGCCAGGCGATGGACGTGGACCAGACCGACCGAACGACCGGCGATGCCGATGCCGGGGATGACGAGGAGCGGGAATCGACGCTGCGTGTCGCGCTCGCGGAGCCCGGACAGGCCGGGGCCGTCAAGGCGGTGTTGCACGGGGCCTTCGCGGAGCAGGCGACTCTCGTGCCGCCGTCCGGCACGGCCGCGGAACCGCTGGAGACGATCGAGGCGGCGATCGAGAGCGGGCAGACCGTCGTCGCGCTGCTCGACGGCGAGATCGTCGGGACCGTTCGGCACCATGTCATGCCGGACACGATCTACCTCGGTCGTCTCGGCGTCCTGCCGGAATACCGGCGGCTCGGCGTCGCCAGCGCCCTGGTCGAGTGGTGCCAGGAGGTACTGGCTCCGGCGGAGGGTCGCACGACGATTGACGTCGAGATCCGGGCCGCGCTGCCCGGCAACGTCGCGCTGTTCCGGGGGCTCGGTTTCACCGAGATCGGCACGTACCCGCACCCGGCGGATTCGCGGGCGACCGTTCGCAAGCTCCGCTGGCGGGCCAGCAGGGGTAAGCGTACCGGCCGCTGAGGGCGGGGAAGGGGCCATTAGTGGGGGCGGACCGGTTCCAGTGACGACCGGACCAGCACACTCGTCCAGGTCCGGAACGGTGCCCAGCCCGCGATGATCCCGGCCAGCGCGTCCGGTCCGGCGCCCTCCGGCAGACCATAGGCGGCCGCCATCGCCCGGGCCAGTCGGCCCTCGTTCGCGGGTGCGACGTCGACGGTCATCGCGCCACGGATCAGGATCAGTTCGGCCGAGAACGGTCCGACACCGGCAAGGCGCTGGAGTGAGGCCAGGGCGACAGGAGCCGGGACAGATCGGAGCGCGTCCGCGTCGAGCTGTCCGTCCATGGCGGCGACGCCGATCCCGCGCAGCCACTCCGGCTTCCGCCCGCCGAGCCCCGGCACCGTCGCCAGGTCCGCGCTGGCCAGCGCCGCCGGGGTCGGAAAGGCGAGCAGGTCGTGGCCATCATGGTGCACGACCGTACCGAACTGCCGCGCGATCGCGGCCTTGACCCTGGCGGCCTGCGCCATCTGGATCCGGTGGCTGGTGATCGCCCAGACGGCCGCCTCGAACGGTGACCAGAAGCCCGTCGGCCGGAAGCCGGGGCTCGCGTCCTGGAGCGACCCGATCACCGGGTCCCGGCCCCCGACGTCGGGAAACCCGCGGCCGTCATGGTCCAGCGACAGGAGCCGGGCCACCTGCCGCTCGACCAGCGCCTCGGGAGCCGTGGTCATCACGCCCACGGATACCGGTCCGTCCGGTTCGGCCTGGCGGATATCGACGCCGGCAACGTCCTCGGTCCCGTCCACGACGAAGGCGATTCGAAGGACGTGATCCTCCTTCGGAGGCATCCCGGCGGGCGGGAATCCGGCCAGGAACCCGATGCTCGCGGCGAGCCGGAACGGACCCCGCGGTTCGATCATGATCCGTTCGACCGTCCGTTTCATCGACTTCTCCCGTGTCTGTGACAACGCGTCGCCGGCTCGCACTGGGCGGGAAGGACAGTGGCGTCCAACACGCTGCATACCCAACGGTCATCATCTTGCGGCCTGAAACGAGTTTGTCCGTGCATTCGGGCAGGAGACGTACCCCATGACCGGGGTCGCGACGCTGGTGCGCAACGCACCGTAGCAGGAGCACAGTTCCCCATGCGATACGGCTTGTTCGTTCCCCAGGGCTGGCGGATGGATCTGATCGAGATCGAGGATCCGATCGAGCAGTACGAGGCGATGACCAACGTCGGCAAGGTCGCCGACGAGGGACCGTGGGACAGTATCTGGGTCTACGACCACTTCCACACCGTCCCGAAGCCGACCGACAACACCGTCTTCGAGGCCTGGACCGCGACCGCCACGCTGGCCCGGGACACGAAGCGAATCAACGTCGGCCAGATGGTGACCTGCAACGGCTACCGCAACCCGTCGCTCTGGGCAAAGATCGCTTCCACGGTCGACGTCGCCGCCCACGGCCGGCTGTACGCCGGGTACGGTGCCGGCTGGTATGAGCACGAATGGCGTGCCTACGGCTACGGTTTCCCCGAGACCCGCGACCGGATGCGTGCCTTCCGCGAGGGCGTCGAGATCATCCACCGGATGTGGACCGAGGACAAGCCGACGTTCAAGGGTGAGTACTACTCGATCGACGCCCCGATCAACGAGCCGAAGGGCGTCCGCAAGCCGCACCCGTCCCTCTGGATCGGTGGCGGTGGCGAGCAGGTCACCCTCAAGCTGGTCGCGAAGTACGGTAACGCCTGCAACCTGGGTGGCCCGGCCGAGCAGATCACCCACAAGCTCGAGGTGCTCAAGCGGCACTGCGAGACCGTCGGCCGGGATTACGACGAGATCATCCGGTCGTCCTCGACCAACGTCTTCCTGCTGCAGGACGGGGAGAACGCCGAATCGGCGACGGAGAAGGCCCGCAACGCCATCGGCGCGTCCTTCGAGGACTTCCAGAAGGACTTCGTCGTCGGGACCGCCGACAAGGTCGTCGCGGCCCTCCAGGAGAAGACGGTCGCCGGGATCGACTACCACCTGATCTACATGCCGCGGATCGCGTACGACCACAGCATGATCCAGCACTTCACCGAGCAGGTCATCCCGCAACTCGGCTAGCGCCTCGGTGGTCGTCACCGTCGGACAAGCTGCCTATCCCGGGAACGTCCCGGCAGTGATGCCCAGGCATCGCCGCCGGGACGAACCGTTGCACGGAAATGGCGACCGATCAGGACGCGCAAACGTCATACTGTTGACATCGGTTCGTTCGTTTCGGGCGTCGCCGCGCCCGGTCTCACCGGCGAATCCATCCCACGATCCCACCTCTCGCCTCAGTTCATCCCGGAGAGATCCCATGCCCGGTCCCCTCGCACCGGTCCACCGGTTGACGGTCATCGTCCTGATCGTGCTGCTGCTCGCTCCTCTGATGTCGGCCGGAGCACTGCCAGGTGCGGGCGTGGCCGCGTCCCCCGCCGCCCAGTCCTTCCTGTCAGACCTGCCTGCGTCGGAAAACGCTCCGGTCGTCCAGCAGACCGACTCTGGTGAACCCGAGATCGGCCGGTCGAGCTATGAGAGCCCGCTCGGCTACTCGCTCGAGTGGGAGGACGACTGGGATCTGCGTCGGCCCACCGCCAGTTATGGCCTGGAGGTCGCCTTCTTCGAGAACGACGACGATGTCTCGGTCCAGGTCTGGGGTTTCATGCAATTCGGCGGCGAGGCCGACGTCTGCATCGACCAGGTGGCCGGGCTCTACCCACAACTCTTCGAAGTCGATGACTTCGAGCCGGTCCGGAATGGTGCCGATGATCCCGTCGGACCCGCCGACGATGTCGCGTTCGCGACCTTCGACTACATCGAATCTCCGCGGGACGACACCGCCCAGCGGCTGTATCTCGGTTGCCAGACCCTGGTGCCGGGCGAGTCCGTGATCGTGATCGGTGTCTCGGCGAGCGAGGCCGACTTCGACGAGGCACTGGGTGATGCCGATGCGTTCATCGATGACAGCCTGACCGTTGACCCCCCAACCCGCGACGTCGATGGGTTCGCCGACCTCACGGAGACGCTCAGCGCCGACATCGATCGCTTCTACCAGCGCTCGCTCCGTCTGGAAGGTGAGACCTATACGGCCCCGGAATACCGGACCTATGCCGAGCCGGTCGACACGCCGTGTTTCGGTCCGCCTGCCGATGGGAGCGAACCGGACCGGACGGACCCCGAGCAACTGCCTGGCGTCGGTCCGACCTACTGTGGGGTGAACGAGACCATCCTCGTCGACGCGCCGTGGCTGCTGACCTACATCATCCCGCAGGCGGGCGATGTCGTTCTCGCGGCGATCCTGGCCCATGAGGCGGGGCATCACCTCCAGAGCCTGACCGGCTGGGACCGCGGCTTCGACTACGGCGACCCCAAGGACACGTTCATCGCCGAGCAGCAGGCCGATTGCCTCTCCGGCTCATATCTCCGCTCTGCCGTCCTGCGGGGCATCTACCGGGACAGCGACGTCGAGGCGCTGCGGGACATCATCGCCGACATTGGCGGCTTCGAACCGGGCGTCGATCACGGGACCGGTGAGGAGCGCATCGACGCCTTCGACCTCGGGTACGACGATGGGTTCGACGCCTGTGGCCTCTTCGACCGGCGGGATTGACCGGCGCGCCCACGTCCCGTTCCGGGCAGCGCGGTCTCGTCGACCCCGGCACGACGGGACTTTCCCGTCACCCGCCCGGCGCAGGCGTTGACCAGTGGGCAGGGCGGGCTCCGGCGGGCATAATTGGCAGGTTGCTGACCGTCCCCATCCCGTCGTGCTTCGACCGCCTGGCCGGCCGCCGTGCCGTCTCAAGTCGCGCCGATCCTCCGGGCTCGACGCTGCCGGAGTTCGCCGCCCTGTGACATCCGCCCCAGAGAAGACCGTCGCTCCGCGCGACACCATCCCCGAGACCCCGGCTGGCCGGCCGACCGTCGCGATCGGGTACGCCATCGTCCGGGTCCGTCGGGCGGAAGAGGACCACTTCGCCCGCCTGCTGGTCCGGATCGCCGCTCGACAGCGCCAGGCCGAGACGCTCGAAGAGGAGATCGTCGCCCTCCGGTCGCTGCTCAGCGCGTTCTCCAATGCCGTCCTCGGCCGGGTCGAATCGCTGCTGACCGAGGTCCGGCAGGCGCGGATCGTCGTCTCCGACCTGGAGAACAGCCTCGCGCAGCAGGATGAGCTGTATGACCCGGAGCTGGCCGACGTGCTGGCGAAACTGGCGGAGCAGTGGACCGGTCTGCTGATGAGCGGGTCTCACCGTCTGCCGCACGACGGCGAGCGCCCGGAGACCCCCAGCTACAACCGGACGGGCATCCCCGTCGGTGGACCGGCCGAGGAGCACGGGGGTGACGGGTCCGAGGACGAGGAGGCCCTGATGGGTCGCGGGACCCGCCAGAGCACCCCCCAGCGCGAGGCCGCCCGCCGCGAGGCCCAGGCGCTCTACCGGGACCTCGCCCGCCGGCATCACCCCGACTGGGCCAGCAGCGAGGAGGACCGGGGCCGCCGCGAGGCGATCATGCAGCGCGTCAACATGGCCTATGCCGACCTCGATCTCGTCCAGTTGCGCCGCTTCGCACGCGAGATCGACCCGACGAGCGTGGCCGAGCGCAGCATCGAGGACAAGATCGCCTGGGCCGAGAGCGAGATCGAACGCCTGCGTCGCCTCATCGACGGGCAGCAGGAGGAGCTGGCCCGCCTCCAGGACACGCGCGCCTACAAGCTCTGGCTCCAGCAGCAGGCCGGGGAGGCCGTGTTCGCCCGCGTGGAGCGTGACCTCAGCCGCGAGCGGTTTCGGCTGGCCCGGCGGCTCCGTGAGCTCCGCCGCCAGGCCGAGCGTAGCAAGCCCTCTACGGCACCAGCGAAACCGGCTCCGCCCCGCCGCCGACTGCTCAACGGCGTCCGCCGCCCTGCCTGAACGTGGCCGGTGGTTGCCTGGCCGCTCGCTTCCAGATCGTCGATGTCTCGAGATCGGTGGCCGGACCCGGGTCCGGCCACCGATCTGGCTGTTCTGACGGTCTCCTCTTCACGGGACGAATACCCTACTCAGACCGTCGGGTATGCGCTACCATCCCCGAGCCAGCTCGTCGGGATACTCACCCGGTTACCGACCGGGACACTCCAGACGGGGTGGCGCCAGCGATACCGTGAGAGACAGCCAAGCGCTCGAAAGGGACCATTCATGCCCCGTCAGCACCGCGTGTCGAACCTGATCCTGACCCGCCGCCAGGTCGCCGGTGGCGCCGCCATCGCCGGAGCCGGTCTCGTCGTCGGCCGTGGTCCGGTCTCGGCCCGCCAGGATGGAACGCCCGCGCCCGCCACGCCCGCCGGGACGCCGGTCGGTGGCAATCTCACCGTCTACTGCGGACGGAATGAGGAGCTCGTCGGCGGACTGGTCCCCGATATCGAGGCCGCCACGGGAATCACGCTCGACATGCGCTACGGCAACACGGCCGAGCTGGCCGCGCAGATCCTCGAGGAGGGCGACAACACGCCGGCCGGCCTGTACTTCGGACAGGATGCCGGCTCCCTCGGAGCGCTCGCGGCCGGTGGTGTGCTCGCGCCAATCCCGGCGGAGACGCTGGAACTGGTCGAGCCGTCCTTCCGCTCGGCTGACGATCTGTGGGTCGGCGTCTCGGGCCGGGTGCGTACCCTGGTCTACAACACCGAAATCACTGACCCTGCTACCCTACCGGCCTCGATCCTCGACCTGCCATCGGCCGATCTCGGCGGACCAATTGGCTGGGCGCCGACCAACGCGTCGTTCCAGTCGTTCGTGACCGCGCTCCGCGTCACCGAGGGCGAGGACGTCGCCCGGCAGTGGCTCGAGGATATGGTCGCCGCCGGGGCGGTCACGTTCGAGGGCAACGGAGCGCAGCTCCAGGCAGTCGCGGCCCAGGAGATCGCCGTCGGCCTCGTCAACCACTATTACCTCTACGAGGCCCGGATGGAGACGCCCGAGATCCCGGTCGAGAATTACTACTTCGCCGGCGGCGATCTCGGGTCGCTGATCAACGTCGCCGGGGTCGGCATCATCGCCGGCAGCGGGCAGGAGGCGCAGGCCGAGGCGGTCACCGCCTACCTGCTCGGCAACGAGGCGCAGACCTACTTCTCCGAGGTGACGTCCGAGTACCCGCTGGCTGCCGGGATCCCGGCCGTCGAGGAGCTCGTCCCGCTGGCCGACCTCCAGGCGCCGGACATCGACCTCAGCGACCTGGCGGACCTCGAGGGGACGCTCGCGCTGCTGACCGAGGTCGGCCTGATCTAACCCCGGTCTACCCGCCCGCCCGGGAGTCCCCGTTGGCCATCTCGACACCCCAACACCATCGACTGACGGAGCCCGATCTTCGGACCGGGCTCCGTGAGGGTGCGTCCAGGTGGTCGCGGCCGGGGGCGGGTCGGTCGCCCTACCTGGTCGTCCTGTGGGTGCTGGCCCTCGCGACCTCGCTGCTGGTGCTGGTCCCGCCCGGTTATCTGCTCCTCCGCTCGCTCGGGGCCGGGTCGGACCTCTGGCCGCTGGTCTTCCGGGAACGCACCCTCTCGATCCTCTGGAACACCGTCCGGCTCGGGCTGGCGGTCGGGGCCGGGGGGATCCTGCTGGCGGTCCCGCTGGCATGGCTGACGACCCGGACCGACCTGCCCCTGCGGCGGTTCTGGTCGGTCGTCGCGCCGCTGCCCCTCGTGATCCCGTCCTACGCCGGGGCCCTGGCGGTGATCGGCACGCTCGGTCCCCGTGGACTCGTCCAGCAATGGCTGGAGCCGCTCGGCGTCGAACGGCTGCCCAGCATCTATGGCTTTCCCGGCGCGGCGCTGACGCTGATCCTGTTCACCTACCCGTACATCTACCTGACGGCGCGGGCCGCCCTGCTGAGCCTCGACCCGAGCCTCGACGAGGCGAGCCGCAGCCTGGGCCGGGGGCGTGGGCGCACCCTGCTCACCTGCACCCTGCCGCAACTCCGTCCCGCCGTCGGCGCCGGGGCGCTGCTCGCCATGCTGTACACGATGTCCGACTTCGGCGTCGTGACGCTGATGCGCTTCGATGTCTTCACCCGGGTCATCTACACCCAGTACCGTTCGGCCTTCGACCGCTCGCTGGCGTCGGCGCTGGGGGTGATGCTGATCCTCCTGGCGGCGGCGGTCCTCTACGGCGAGTTCCGCATGCGGCGCCGGGGTTCGTTCTACCGGCTCGGGAGCGGCGCCGCCCGGCGCCAGCCGACCGTCCGGCTGGGCCGGTGGCGCTGGGTCGCCTTCGCCTGGTGCACCCTGGTCGCGCTGGTCGCGCTGGGCGTGCCGATGGCGACCCTCATCTGGTGGGCGCTGTCGGGCTCCTCGGTGGGCAGCGACCTGGGGGATCTGCCGGCCGCCATCGGTAACTCCGTCGCGCTGTCCGGGCTGGCGGCGTTGGCGACGATCGTCGCCGCGCTGCCGATCGCGATCCTCGCGGTCCGGTCGAACAGCCGGCTGGCCGGGCTGATCAGCCGGCTGACGTACGTCGGTTTCGCGGTGCCGGGGATCGTGATCAGCCTCGCGTTCGTCTTCCTCGGCGCCCGGTACCTGACGCCGTTCTACCAGACGCTGCCGCTCCTGATCCTCGCGCTGATGATCCGCCACCTCGCGCAGAGTGTCGGGTCCACCCAGTCGGCCCTGATGCAGGTCAGCCCCCGGCTGGAGGAGGCGGCGCGGGCGCTGGGCCGCTCCCCGTTCGCCACGCTCCGGCGGGTCACCCTGCCGCTCGTCTGGCCGGGGATCGCCTCCGGTGCCCTGCTCGTCTTCATCACCGTCCTGAAGGAGCTCCCGATCACCCTGCTCCTGAGTCCGACCGGCTTCGGCACGGTCGCGACGGAACTCTGGACCGCCACCGGCGTCGCCCAGTACGGCCGGGCGGCGACCGCCGCGATGGTGCTGATCCTCCTCACCATCCTGCCGACGCTGCTGCTCGGTGGTCGCCTGTCCCGCCGCCGGGCGACCCCGGTCCGGTAGCCTCGCCGGCGGGCGTCGCGCCTGCCGGGGGAGTAGCATGACCGGAGCGATACGGACGATGTCACCAGCGACGGGACCCCCAAGACCTTGGCACAGCCAGTAGAGCGGCACCCGGCCCCGGCGGGCCCGTCGGCCGGCTTCAGCACCGGACGGACGCCGTCGCTGACCATCCGCAACCTGTCGAAGCGGTTCGGCGCGACGCCCGTCGTGCAGGACGTCTCGCTGGACGTCCTGCCGGGTGAACTGATCTCCCTGCTCGGCCCGAGCGGCTGCGGCAAGACGACCACCCTGCGTCTGGTCGCCGGCTTCGAGCGGCCCGACCGGGGCTCCATCCGGGTCGACGGCGTGGTCGTCGAGGAGGACCGGACCCACGTCGCGCCGGAGCGCCGCCGGGTCGGGATGGTCTTCCAGGAGTACGCCCTGTTCCCGCACCTCAGCGTGGCGCAGAACGTGGCGTTCGGGCTGACGAAGGGGCGAGACCGGGCGGTCCGGGTGGCGGAGATGCTGGCGCTCGTCGGCCTCGAGGGAGCCGGTGAGCGCTTCCCGGGAGACCTGTCCGGCGGGCAGCAGCAGCGTGTCGCCGTCGCCCGGGCCCTCGCGCCGCGGCCCGCCATCATCCTGCTGGACGAGCCGTTCTCCAACCTCGACCAGTCGCTCCGGGTGCAACTCCGTGAGGAGATCCGCCGGATCCTCCGCGCGGCGAACGCGACCGCGGTCCTCGTTACCCATGACCAGGAGGAGGCGCTGAGCATCTCCGACCGGGTCGGGGTCATGCTCGACGGCCGGCTCCGCCAGGTCGCGGTCCCCGAGGAATTGCATCATCACCCCGCCGACCGCGAGGTCGCGGCGTTCGTCGGCGACGCCCAGTTCCTGCCGGGATCGGCCAGCGGCCCGACGGTCTCGACGGCGCTCGGGACGCTGCGTCTCCACCGGCCGGCGAGCGGCCCGGTCGAGGTGCTGATCCGCCCCGAGTTGATCCGGATCGAACGCGGAGAACCGGCCGGGGACACCGTCCAGGGAACGGTCGTCGGGCGCCAGTTCCACGGCCGCGACCAGATCGTGTCGATCGTCGTTGGCGACGGGACGGTGCTCTCCGTCCGGGCGTCGTCGTACGTGCGCCTGACCGCCGGGGCGACCGTCGACCTGACGGTCCGGGACGACGTCGTCGCGTTCCCCGTCTGACCGGGTGCGGTCTCATGCGAGCCGCGCCGGGAGTGAGCGGACTTCTCCCCCTGCCCCTCTCCGGCTCCCGGCTCGCTCTCACCGCTGTCAGCGGTGGTCGGCTCACCGGTCCCGGAGCGGGGAGCCCTCCGATGGATTCGGATGAGACCCTGGCACCGTGTTCGGCTCCATGCTCCCCTCGCCGGGCGGTGAGGAGGCACGCAGGCGTTTCGCTGGGCGAGCCGAGCCGGGGAGGGGCCGGGGGAGGAGTCTGCTCGCCACCGTCATGCGGCGACTGATCAGGGAGTGTTCAACCGATCCCCTCCGACACGCTCCATGTGACCGCGACCAGTGACTTGCCCGGTCCGTCCGGATGCGAGAAGGTGTGGCGACTCGACCACTGACCCAGGGAGGCGGACGACGGCATGGAGTGGATGACCCGAACCGGCGCCCGGCTGGACCGCGCCGCGATGATCTGGCTGATCCGGAACCACATCGACCCGGAGGCGACCATCTCCTACCTGCCGGAGGCCGACGTCATGGCCGCGGCCGAGGAACGGGGAGCCACACCGTTCCATCACCCGCAGGCCGACCTGCGCAACACCGGGCTGCGGACCGGGTTCGATGCGCTGATCTTCCGCTACGGATTGACCGACCCGGCCATCACCGCGATGGCGCTCGCCCTCCGCGGCGCCGAGACCAACGACCGCCAGCTCACGCCGTGGTCGGCCGGATTGCGGGCGATCGCGCTGGGCCTCCGGGCCCGGCATGAGAGTGACGAGGCGTTCGTGGCCGCGGTCGGTACGGTCCTGGACGGGCTCCACCAGTTCTGCGTCGAGCTGACCGGCCCGGCGGCGGCTCCGGCCAAGGCTGGCTGAACCGGTCAGGTGGACCCTGTTCCCGCCACGGAAACAGGGTCCTGATCGTCCGGCGCCAGCGTTCCCTGCGGGATGCATGCGGCCGCAGGGACGACGATTGACACTGCTGTCCGGTGTCGGTAGGGTGCCGGGTGACCATCAGATCATCCGTCGCCCCGGTGGCGACCCCTGGATAGGAGAGGCTGGATTGTCGGACCATCTGCCCAGACCCCACCGCCGCTGGTCGCGGCGCCGCGTCGTCGGATCGACCCTCGCGGGCGGTGCGGCGGCGATGCTGGCAAGGCGGTCCACCGGCGCGCAGGACGCGACGCCCGGACCAGCGACCCCGGCGTCGACCCCGGTCGGGGGCGACCTGACGATCTACTGCGGGCGCAACGAGTCGCTCGTCAGCGACCTGATGCCGCTGATCGCCGACGCGACCGGGATCGACCTCGATGTCCGCTACGGCAACACCGCTGAGTTGGCGGCCCAGATCCTCGAGGAGGGGCAC
>CADCWK010000034.1 GCA_902806375.1 uncultured Thermomicrobiales bacterium | reverse complement strand
CAGTACATCGCCGCCTTCAACGAGAGCGAACCGGCAACCCGGCGCGACCTGATTGCCCGGACCTTCACGGAGGACGCGACGTACGTCGACCCGCTGATCTCCGGGACAGGTCACGACGGGATCGAGGCCGTGATCTCCGTCGTCCAGGGTCAGTTCCCTGGTCACGAGTTCCGGCTGATCGGTGCCCCCGATGGTTTTGCCGACCGAATCCGGTTCGCCTGGGGGCTCTTTCCCTTGGCCGCCGACCAACCCCTTGCGGCTGGGACCGACATCGTTGTCCTCGCCGCTGACGGGCGTATGCAGAGCGTGACCGGGTTCCTCGATCTGATGCCCGGAGCGGACACCGCCGCCTGACTTAGCGGACCACTACCTGACGTGATTCGACGAGGAGTCTCCCATGACTGGAACCATCACCCAATCACCCGTCCGCGCCTACCGGCCGACGCCGTCCGACGTCCTGCGCCTCGATGGCGTCGTCAGCGGGATCCTCGCGATCGCGTTGCTGGGCCTGGGGTCGCCGCTGGCCGCTCTGCTCGATCTGCCGGTCGGCCTGCTGCGAGGGGTCGGCGGTTTTCTCATTGCCTTCGCCGCGGTGATCCTCTGGCTCGCCGGCCGCCCGGTCATTCCCCGCGGGGCGCTCCTGGCCGTCGCCGGGATCAACCTCGTCTGGGCGATCGACAGCGTCGTCCTGCTGCTCACCGGCTGGGTCGAGCCGTCCGCGATCGGAGTCGCCTTCGTGCTGCTCCAGGCCGCCGCGGTCCTGTCGTTCGCCTGGCTACAGATTCTGGCGGCACGGCGCCCGGGAAGCTCGTAACGTCCCGCCTGGGCCCGGTCAGGCAGCGGTTCCTTCCCGTCGGGGGCCGCTGCCTGGATCGACGGCTCATCCTTCTGCCGGGTGAGTCGGGCCATGATCGCCAGCCCCTGTCTCAGGTCCGGGGCGTCATCACTGTCTCGTCGCCGTCGTGAGACCTGCGGGCAGTGGTGAGCCGTCGATCCAGGCACGGACGGTCGCGTTGAACAGGTCGGGAGCTTCGACGTTCCAGCCGTGGCCGACCCCCGTGACGGTCCGGCCAGCGGCCACGGGCATGACCGCCGGGATGCTCTCGATGGCGTGCCGAATCCCGTCCGACTCCTTGCCGCCCGCCAGCACGAGCGTTGGTGTATCGACCGTCCCGAGCGAACGGGGAACGGCGTAATCGGCTATCTCGCTGAAGATGCGACGGTAGGCCCGGGCCCGCATCGCGCGGACGTTCTCGGCGAAGATCGCCTGGATCTCCGGCGGCAGCCCGAGCCGGCGGGCCTGGGCGTCGACGAGGCGGCGGCTCCGCAGCATGGTGGTCGTCAGCCACGCCTGCGGGGTGACGAACCAGCGGTGGGGCCACGGCGCGGCGGTCACGCCACTGATGACCACGCGATCCACGACGTCCGGATGACGCTCGAGCAACGTGAGGGCGACATGTCCGCCAAGCGAGAGCCCGACGATGTGGGCGCGGCCCGTGACCGATCGCGCCCTGATGAGCGTGGCTACCTGATCGGCAGTGTCGGCCAGCGAGACCCATGGAACGTCGCGGCTGCGGCCATGCCCGGGCAGGTCCACGTTCAGACAGAGCCGGTCGGCGAATGCCGGCACTTGGCGCCACCACATCCAGCCACTGGCGCCCACGCCATGGAGGAACACGATGGCCGCCGTGGCCGGTGAGCCAGTGGTCTCCACGTACAGCGTCACGGTCCCGTCCTTCCGGCCGGTACGGTCCTGACGAAAGTCTGTCCCGGGAACCGACTGGTTCCCGGAACCGGCGCTGACGAACGGTGGGCGTGGACCCGGGCACGGAATGAGTAGGCTTTTAAGGTTGGGACGCGCATCGGATTCCTCCTTGGCCCCGCTCCTCGGTGTAGGTTGGCCGGCTGCCCGGACCCGGAGCCGGTCGGCGAGTGGTTCGCACTGGGGACCTACCCACTCCCCGGCGTGTACTGTCGCCATGATGGACGGGTGCCGGCAGATGTCCAGGCAGTCCTGGTGCGCTGTCTAGTCGACGAGCGGCAGTGTCGCGGACTGGTCCTGCAGGAAGGCGTCCAGTTCCTGGCGGCGTGGCAGGCCGTCCATCGCGCCGGGCCGGGTCGTGGCGAGGGCACCGGCGGCGGCGGCGAAGCGGAGGTCGGCCTCGGTGGGCGTGCTCCAGCCGTTGGCGATCAACCGGCTGATCAGGCCGGCGGTGAAGGCGTCACCAGCACCGGTCGGCTCGATCGCGTCGACCGCGAAGACCGGCAGGTGGATGACGTCGGCGTTCTCGCCCCGCTCACCGCTGTCCCCTTCGGTCGCGAACGACCAGCAGCCCCGGGCACCGTCGGTCAGCACGGTGATCGGCGGAGCCAGGGCGGCCGCCTCACGCAGGATGTCTTCGGGCTCGCCTTCCGTCCCGAACAGGGCCCGGGCGTCATCCAGACTGAGCTTCAGGACGGTCGCGCGGTCGAGGATCGGCTGGCAGATCGTCAGTGCTTCGGACGGGTCCGGCCAGAGCGCGGGTCGGAAGTTGACATCGAAGACGATCGGCACGCCCGCCCCGGCCGCGATCTCGACGGCCCGGTAGACGGCTTGGCGGGCGCCCTCGACCGGCAGCACCACCGAGCCGAGCAGGATCGCCTGGCAGCCGGGGATGCCGGCGGCTTCGATATCGGCCACCGAGAGCAGCCCGTCGGCCAGGCGCAGGAAGGTGAAGTTGCCGTCGCCGCGGGCGTCCTTCCAGGCGAAGGCCAGCGTCGTGGCGGCATCCGCCGTCGCCCGGAGCGTCGTGACGTCGACCCCGTTGGCGGCCAGTGTCTCCCGCAGTCGCTCTCCGAACGGGTCCTGCCCGACGACACCGCAGAAGCCGGACGGCACGCCGAGCCGGGCCAGCGCGACCGCCCCGTTGGCCGGCGCGCCGCCGGGCCGGATCGCGAGGCTGGTCGCGCTGCGCAGGTCCGGCGCGCCGTCGCTGACGATCAGGTCGATCAGGGTCTCGCCGATCGCGAGGACGCGGCCGGGCTGGGGTGTCGTGGTCATCGGGCGGCTCCGTCGTCAGGCGAGGGGCGGCGTCAGCGTCGGTCACTATTGTGCCCGATCCGATGTTGGTCGCGAGTTCGCCAGGTAACCACCCGGGCAGAGGGCGGCGTCGCGGTGGATTGGCTCTGGAGGGGGGCCGGGCCCCAACTGCTCAGCAGCCTGCGAGTGGCACCGTCGGAAAGCCCCGGTCCACCGGGAATGACGTCCCGGGCCGTGGGATCGGGTGTGACTGGTTCACCCGTCCAGCTCCTGGTCTGTGATGTGGGGGGACAGGATAGATGCACTACACCCGGGGGACGGATCGACCGGCGGTCTGGTCGTCTCAAGATAGGCTGGACAACGGGGCGGTGGCGCGGGACGGGTCACCGACGAGGCACCCGTTCGTCGCCTCACCGCGGTCCCGGAACCGGTGGGTACACCACCGCAGCTGCCTGGCGACACGACGCCTGAGCTAGGATGACCGGGAAACGTTCCCATCACTGGCCGATGCGATGCGAGCCGGCTATCACCCGTGTGAACGGTGCCTGTAACGGCCGCGGCCCGTGGGATACGGACTGATGCGGCGGCGGTTAGACGACCTTGAGGTGGGTGCCCGGCGCGGCCTCGCGGCGGGCGCTGATCACGTCCCGGACATCCTCCAGCTTGCGCAGGATGCGGCTGAGCTGGTTGATGTCCTCGACCTCCAGGGTCAGCATCATCGTCACCGCCCGGTCGTCGTGGGTAGTCGTCTGGACGCCGATGATGTTCACCTTCGCGTCGGCCAGCGAGATGCTGACGTCCTTGAGCAGGCCGACGCGGTCCAGCGCCTCCAGCCGGACGCTGACGGCGAAGGTGTCGCAGTTGTCCGCGCCCCAGCTGACCTCGATCAGCCGCTCCGGGTCGGGCAGGTGGGTCATGTTGGCGCAGTCGGTCCGGTGGATCGAGATCCCCCGGCCGCGGGTGACGTAGCCGATGATCCGGTCGCCGGCGACCGGCTTGCAGCAGTTCGCCAGCGACGTCATCAGCCCGCCGGCGCCCATCACCTCGACCTGCGCCGGGGCGCGCGGCCGCGGCACGATCGGCTCGAAGCTGAACTCCTCCCGCCGCGTCTCGGCCAGCCGGGCCGTCACGCTCTGCGGCGAGACCGCGCCGTAGCCGACCGCCGCCAGCAGGTCGTCGAACTTGTGGTACCGCGGGAAGTGCTTGAGGATGTCCTCCGGCTTGACGTCCAGGCTCAGCCGCCGGAGCTCCTTGTCGAGGATGTCCTTGCCCTGGATGACGTTCTCGTCCCGCTGGGCCCGCCGGAACCACTGCCGGATCTTCTCGCGGGCCGACGCCGTCGTGACGTAGCCGTTGCCCTCCAGCAGCCAGTCGCGGCTGGGCTCGCGAGTCTTGCTGGTCTGGATCCGGACGACCTGGCCGTTGCGCAGTTGCGTGTCCAGCGACACGATCTGCTCGTTGACGCGGGCGCCGACGCAGCGGTGACCGACCTCGGTGTGGATCCGGTAGGCGAAGTCGATCGGCGTCGCGCCCTTGGGCAGCTCGACGATGTCCCCGGCCGGCGTGAAGACGTAGATCATGTCCTGGAAGACGTCGGACTTCAGCGACTCGACGAACTCCTCGGCGTCGGCGACCTCGTCCCGCCAGTCCATCAGCTGCCGCAGCCAGGCGATCTTCTGCTCCAGCCGCGAGTCGCCCTTGCCACCCTCCTTGTACCGCCAGTGCGCCGCGACGCCGTACTCGGCGATCCGGTGCATGTCCAGCGTCCGGATCTGGATCTCCAGCGGCTGGCCGTCCGGGCCGATCACGGCGGTGTGGAGGCTCTGGTACAGGCTCTCCTTGGGCGTCGCGATGTAGTCGTCGAACTCGCCGGGGATCGGGTGGAACATCTGGTGGATCACGCCGAGCGCGCCGTAGCAGTCGCGGTGGTTCTCGACGATCACCCGGACCCCGACGACGTCGTAGATCTGATCGAACGAGCGCCCCTTGCGCTGCATCTTCCGGTGGATCGAGAACAGGTGCTTGCCCCGGCCGTTGATCTCGGCCTGGATGCCGGCCTGGTCTAGGGCCAGGTTTAGCTCCCGGATGAACCGGTCGATGAAGGTGTCACGGTCGCGTCCGGTCGCGTCAAGCTTGTCGGAGATCTCCTTGTACGCCTCCGGCTGGATGTACTTGAAGGCGAGATCCTCCAGCTCGGACTTGAGATGCCAGATCCCCAGCCGGTTGGCCAGCGGCGCGTAGATCTCCATGGTCTGCTGGGCGGTCCGGATCTGCTTGTGCGGCGGGACGGCGTCCAGCGTCCGCATGTTGTGCAGCCGGTCGGCCAGCTTGATGAGCACGACGCCGATGTCGTCGACCATCGCCAGGAACATCTTGCGCAGGTTCTCGGCGAGCTGGGCCTGCTCCCAGTGCTCGCGGCGGGGCGACCCCTCGATGCCGGGCTGCCAGGGGATCTGGCCGAGCTTCGTGGCACCATCGACCAGCCGGGCGACGCGCTCGCCGAAGGCCGCCTGGATCTCCTCGACCGGGACGGGCGTGTCCTCCACGACGTCGTGCAGCACGCCGGCGGCGACGGTCTCCGGGTCCAGTTGCATCGTCGCGAGGATGGAGCCGACCAGCAGCGGGTGGATGACGTAGGGCTCGCCGGACTTGCGGTTGGTCCCGTCGTGGGCGCGGACCGCCATCACGATCGCGCGGCGGATCAGGTCGGTCGCGTCGAGGTGGAAATGGGCCTTGGCGCTCAGGACCGCGCGGAACTCATGGAAGGCAGCCTGGACGGCCGGGTGATGGAAGGACGCCACGTCGGCCAGGGACGTCTCGACCTGCGCCCAGCTCACGACGGGCTGGACCACGGTCGCGGCCGCACCCCGCTCGGCCGTCCCCGTCTTCGGAGCCGGAACCGGGAGGATGGGTTGGCCGGGGCCGTGTACCTGTGCGTGGACCATCCTGACAGCCATCTCCCTGCGCACCGCCGGCCGGCCTGTCCGGCCGGTGGATGTCCTGGGGGCGGCATTGCCCACGTCATGCGCGACACCGCGCGGTTGCGACGGACGATCGGACCCGTTAACGGTCAATGAAACCTTGTGACGCCGGAGTGTAGGCAGCCGAAGCGAGGCCGTCAATATGTGCCCGCCGCCCGGCTCGCCGGTCGCCCAGGTCGCATGAGGCGGGGAGCGGGACGGATGCCCTCTCATGTAGACATAAGTATAGCAGGACGCACACGATTCGTAAGCCTAGGGGCGGGCCGTTGCGAGGGGGCTGGCCGGACCTCGCCGGTAGCCATCCAGGCAGCAGGGGACTGGCGCCGGGACGGCACCGGTCCCGTTGCCCGATGGCGGGATGACCTCCGGCTGGAGGGTCAGGTGTCGGATCCCGAACCGCCCCTGCAGGAGCCGGGCGAGGTCGGCGAGGACGTCCGGCCAGGGGCGCTCCCCGGTCAGTTCGACGTGGCCGGTCAGCGAGACCTGCCCCGGCGCGACCGTCCAGACATGGAGGTCGTGCAGCCCGGAGATGCCCGGCACCGCGACGACGTCGGCGCCGATCCGGGAGGTGTCCATCGAGGCCGGGGCGGCGTCCAGCAGGACATCGGTCGCGTCCCGGATGATCGTCCAGGCGCCGCGGAGGATCAGGACGCTGACGAGGATCGAGAGCAGGGGGTCGGCCAGGTACCAGCCGGTCGTCAGCATGATGACCGCGGCGGCGATGGCGCCGACGGAACCGAGGAAGTCGCCGAGGACATGGAGCCGGGCCGCCCGGGTGTTCATGTCGTGGCTGTGCCCACCCTCACCGCCGGAGAGGACCCGCAGCATCAGGGCGTTGGCAAGTAGGCCGAAGATGGCGACGGCCAGCATCAGCCCCGATGCGATCTCCGGCGGTTGGCCAATCCGGCCGATCGCCTCCCAGCTGATGACGATCGCGACGACGAACAGGGCGGCGGCGTTGACGAAGGCGGCGATCACGCCGGCCCGGCGGAAGCCGAACGTCCGCCGGGCCGTCGCCGGCTTGCGGGCCAGCCAGCCCGCGACCAGGGCGAGGATCAGGGCGGCCGAGTCGGTCGCGAGGTGGCCGGCGTCCGCGAGCAGCGCCAGCGAGCCGGTCAGCAGGCCGCCGATGACCTCCGCGACGAGGACCACCAGCGCGATCGCCAGGGAGATGACGAGGGGCCGCACGGCGCTGCCGGTCGCGCCCTCTGGCAGACCGTGGTGGTGATCGTCATTCGGGCCGTGCTCGCAGTGCTGTTGATGGTGATGGGAGCCCAGCTCGGCGTGGTCGCAGCCGATCCGGACGATGGGGCGGGTTTCGGTGCCCGACCGGGATACCTGCATGGGACGACGTCTCCGTGACCGACCTGTCGACACGTAGTCTCACGATGTTCGGTCGATGTCGTGTGGTCTCCTAATTATACCAGCGGTTGGGCAACGTTCAACGTGCAGATGGTCACGCGCCACCACGACGAAGACCGTCGTTCCGGGGTAGGGTCTCCCCGCACGGACCGGCTCGTGAGGGCGAACCGGGAACTTGTGTAGACTGCCGGGCGGACCGGTGACCAGCCGGACCTCCAGTTCCCCTTCCGATATCCGTGCCCCATAGCTCGCCATCCCGGCCACTGGCCGCCGCAGGAGTGCCCGATGCCCCAGACGCCAGCCGACGACCGTGAACTCGACCGCATGCGGCCCGTCGACGAGGTCCGGGCGACGGTGCTGCACTACGCGGCGGCATTGCCGGCCGAACCGGTCGATCTCCTGGCGGCTCACGGCCGGACGCTGGCCGTCGACCTGGTCGCCGCCGCCGACCAGCCGCCGTTCCCGGCCGCGACGATGGACGGGTTCGCCGTCCAGTCCGATGACGGCTCGCCCTGGCGGGAGCTGATCGGCGAGCAGATGGCCGGGCAGGTCACCGCGCCGGAGGTCACGCCCGGCACGGCCGTCCGGATCACCACCGGGGCGCCGATGCCGCCGGGCGCCGACGCGGTCGTCCAGGTCGAGTCGACCGACCTCAGCGACGACAACCACGTCATCATCCACCAGGACGAGATCGCCGCCGGGCAGAACGTCCGTCCCGTCGGCTTCGATGTGCGGGCCGGCGACGTGCTGCTCCGGGCCGGGACGCTGCTCGGGCCGCCCGAGGTCGGGATGCTGGCCGGCGAGGGGCAACTCCCGGTGATGGTCGCCCGGCGACCACGGGTCAGCGTGCTCTCGACCGGGGACGAGCTGGTCGAGCCGGGCGACCCGCTCGGGCCGGGCCAGATCCGGGACGCCAACCGGTTCGCCCTCGTCGCCGCGCTGGAGGCCGCCGGGGCCGAGATCGTCTGGGCGGGCAAGGCGCCGGACGAGCGCGAGCCGCTGCGGGCGCTGCTGCTGGAGCGGCTGGCCGGCAGCGACGTCGTCGTCACGAGCGGCGGCGTCTCGATGGGCGAGCTGGACCTGGTCAAGGCGCTACTGCCGGAGATCGCCCGGGTCCACTCGCGCCGGGTCTTCATGAAGCCGGGCAAGCCGCTCAACTTCGCGACGTCCGGGCCGGACGACCGGACGCTGTTCTTCGGGCTGCCGGGCAACCCCGTCTCGGCCCTGGCCTGCTTCGAGCTGTTCGTCCGCCCGGCGCTGCTGACGATGCTGGGCCGGGTCGCGATCGACCGGCCGCGGGTGCCGGTGCGGCTGGCGGCTGGTGCCCGCCCCGGTGACCGGCCGGAGTACCAGCGGGCGGTCGTCCGTGTCACGTCGGAGGGCCACCTCGTCGGGGAGACGACCGGCGTCCAGGCGTCTTCCCGGCTGGCCTCGTGGGTCGGCGCCAACGCCCTCCTCATGATCCCGCCCGGTGAGACGCCGCTGGAGGCGGGCGCCGTCGTTCAGGGGTTGCTACTGGGCGCCCCGCTCGCCTCGGCCTGATCGATCAGGCCGAGACGCCGGGTCGCCGGGAGACCGCCTGAGCCATGGTCAGGGTGACCGGAGTCGAGCCGCGCAGCGTGTTCTGGATCTCGGCGACCGTATCCGTGTGCCGCATCAGGGACTCGATCTCGGCCTCGTCGGCGTCGGCGACGACACCGGCGCGGTAGGTGACCTCGGAGGCGCCTTCTCCCTCCGCGCCGAACCGGCCCTCCACCTCCACCTCGACCCGGTGAACGGTGATCCCGCGCTTGCCGGCTTCACGGTAGAGGTCATTGGCGTAGCAGGTGGCCAGCGCCAGGAAGAGCAGTTCACCGCCGTTGACGCTGGAGCCCATCCCGGACGCCTTCGGCGGGATCTCGACGGTCTGCGTGATGCCGTTCGTCGTCACGGTGACGTGATGCTCGCCGTCACCGTTCTCGATCTTCGCGCTGATCTTCATGCTGGCCTCCCAGCTGTGCGATCAGGATCGACCCTTTCACGTCAGGTGAGGTCGTCGGTCCGGAGCGAGATGACATCGGTCCGGCTGATCCGCATGGTCAGGCGTTCGTCCGGGTCCGGGCAGACGACGAGGCTGTCCCGCGCCATCCAGTCGTCGGGGTCCAGCGCCCGCATCTTGGCGGGCAGCAGCGGGATGACCGCCGCGAGGGCGTACAGGCAGAAGTGCCGGCCGGCCGGGATGCTGATCCGGCTGCTCTCGGTGACCTCGAACCAGTCGCCGACCGCCAGCCCGCAGACCGATCGTCCCTCGATGGCTTCGACGGTGACGCGCAGGTTGGCCAGTTCGAATCGTCCGTCGGACATGGGTGGTCTCCGGTCATCGGTGGACGTGGTTTGATACGCGCGGCTGGACGGAGATTGGCCGGCGATCCTGCCGGATCGTACGGGGACTCGCCCGCGATCTCAATGGGCACGATGGTGGAGAGGTGATCCGGTGTCGAGGCAGGTCTCGATCGCGCTGCAGGGCGACAAGCCGCTGGCCCGCTACGGCGAGCTGGCGGCGCTGGCCGAGGGCTACGGCTTCGACGGGGTGAGCGTCTACGCCGACCTCGGCTTTCAGCCGGCGATCGGGCCGCTGATCGAGGTCGCCCGGGCGACCAGCCGGGTCCGGGTCGGCCCGGCGGCGCTCAATCCGTACCTGCTCCACCCGGTCGAGATCGCCGGCCAGATCGCCCAGCTGGACGCGGTCTCCAATGGCCGCGCCTACCTCGGGATCGCCCGCGGCGCCTGGCTGGACACGCTGGGCGTCACCGACGACCGGCACCTGACCCGGCTCCGGGAGGCGGTCGCCGTCGTCCGGCACCTGCTGAGTGGGCAGGAGGATGGCTACACCGGTGAGGTCTACCGGCTGCCGGTGGGACGCCTGTTCCGGTACCCGGTGCTGCGGCCCGCGGTGCCCATCCTGATCGGCGCCTGGGGACCGAAGATGCTGGCCGTCGCCGGGGAGATCGCCGACGAGGTCAAGGTCGGTGGGTCGACCAACCCCGACCTCGTCGGGGAGATCCGGCGGCGATTGGCGGTCGGGGAGGAGCGGGCTGGCCGGTTGCCGGGGTCGGTCGCGGTCTGCTTTGGCGCCGTCACGGTCGTCGACGAGGACGGGCAGCGGGCCCGGGCCTACGTCCGGCGGGAGGCGGCCCGCTACCTGCCGGTCGTCGCGCCGATGGACCCGACGGTCGCGATCCCGGAGGCCACACTGATGGAGATCCAGCGGCTGGTCGACGCCGACCGGCTGGACGACGCAGCCATGCTCGTCCCCGATGACCTGCTGGACCGCTTTGCCTTCGCCGGGACGCCGGAGCAGGTCGTCACCCAGGCCGAGCGACTGTTCACGGCCGGGGTCGACCGGATCGAGTTCGGCACGCCGCACGGCCTGACCGAGGACGGCGGGCTGCGGCTGCTCGGCGAGCGGGTGCTGCCCGCCCTGCGCCGCTAGGTCGCTGGCGTCCCGTCGGGTTCCGGATGTCGCTCGACCGCGACCAGCGGGATCTGGCGTCCCGTCTTCGCCTGGTGTTCGGCGAAGAACGGATAGCCCTCCAGCAGTTCGGCCCAGAGCCGCTCTCGTTCGTCGCCGGTGACCGTCATCGCCCTCCCTGTCCACTCCTCGCCGGCGACCTCGATGGTCACCGTGGGGTTGGCGACGAGATTGTGGTACCAGTCCGGGTGCCTCGGTGCGCCCATGTTGGAGGCGATCAGCACCATCCGGCCGGACAGCGTCGCGTACATCATCGGAGAGGTCCGCGGCTGGCCGCTGCGGGCGCCGGTCGTAGTAAA
>CADCWK010000033.1 GCA_902806375.1 uncultured Thermomicrobiales bacterium | reverse complement strand
GCATGGGATCGATCGCCAGCCACGGTTGTCGTGTCGCCGCCAGCACGTTGCCGTCCCAGAGGTCACGGTTGACCATCACCGACCCGGCGCCATGCCGTAGCGACGTCGCCAGGTCGACGGCGAGGTCGAGCGTCCACCGCGGGAACGGGCGGCCGAGGTGCTCCCACCGTCCGGGCAGGCTCGTCGCCATCGTGACCGCCTCACCCGCGACGGTCGGCAGGGCGGGGTCGGCGGGGATCGCCATCTGGCGGATCAGCTCGCCGGCCACCCTGGCCGCATCGTCGCTGGACAGGTCCGCCATGGTTCTGGTCGCGTCCAGCCGTTCGAGCAGCGATGCGCCGTCGTCCGGGTCGTCCCGGAGCAGCCGGACCGTCCCCCGGCCATCCCACCAGCGGAGCGCCGCCGCCTCGTGCCGATTCGCGTCGTTGCGCCGGGAGACCTTGAGCGCGGCCGGTTCCCCGGACGCGACGACCGGCAGGACGAGCGCCATCGCGCCGTGCCGGATCGGCCCGTCGGGGATCAGTTCCCACCGTTCGATCAACCGGTCGAACGTCGCGGGCAGAGCCGTGAGCCAGTCACGACCCTCGTCACCATCGACCTGGAGGATCCGCTCCGCAAAGGCGGGCGGGATGTCCATCATGTCAGATCCTCCGACGCGGTTCCGCCATGGCCGTCTATGCTCCGTCGCAGGTCTTGAGCGCATCAACGACCGTCACAGCGAGGGCGAGTCGATGAGAGGGGATCACTGCACCGATCGGCTCCCGCGTTCCCATGACGCTGTGCGCGGTCCATGAACCCGGCCGTTCATGCCCAGGAGGCTCGGCATCCCGACTCCAGGCAACGACTCCCCTCTCTGGGCGGAGAAGCGTGCCGGTGATCCGAACGCGACCGCAGGTCGGGTGAACGATCCGGGAGCCGGGGAGGGGCTGAGGCAGGGGTCTGCTGGCCACCGGCACGCTCCGCGCGATACTGAGGGTGATCGGGCAGATTGCGCATCGCCGACCGTCAGATGCCGCCCAGCAGCAGCGCCCCGGCGAACACCGGTGTCCCGACCAGCGCGACCCGGAGCACGATCAGTGGGGCGCGGCGGGTGAAACGGGCGCCGATGAACGAGCCGGCCGACAGGCCAACGACCGTCCCGACCAGGTGCGGGGCGGAGACATCGCCGGCGGCCGAGAACGTCACGGCGGCGCTGGCGCTGACGAAGACCAGGACCAGCATCGTGGTCCCGACGGCCTGGCGAAGTTGCAGCTTTGCGACGACCAGCAGCCCGAGCTGGATGAATGGCGACATGCCGACGCCCAGCAGGGCCGACATGCCCCCACCGACGACCCCGAGCCCGACCGAGGGCCAGCGCCGGTCATCCGCCAGGTCCGGCGCCCGTTCGCCCGGCGGCGGGAGGATCAGTTCGGCGTACCGGGTCCGGAACCAGACCAGCGCCGCGAGGAACCACAGCCCGAGCCCGGCGGCGATGGTCAGCGCCAGCTCCGGGATGTCCTGGCTGATTGTCGCCCCGGCGATCGCTCCAGTGATCCCGGCGACCCCGACGAACAGGCCCGCCCGGATCGCGACGTTGCCCTCGCGGTAGTGCGACCAGGCTCCGGCGATCGCCGTGAAGAACATGGCCGCCAGGCCGGTCCCGATCGCGTCATGGATGGGCAGGCCGAACCCAGTCGAGAGCAGGGCGACGACCAGGCCAGCCCCGCCCGCGCCGACGAACCCGAGCAGCACGCCGAGCCCGAAGGTGACGACGGTCAGCGTGAGGATGATCTGCAGGGTGTCCAGCGAGGTTGCTCCCGGTCCGCATGGAGTCAGGCCGATCGGGAACGATGGTACCGCTCAACCGGATGATCCGCCGATCAGACGCCGCACGCGACGCTAGCGGTCATGGAACTCGGCGTCCTGGACACCACCCGGCTCCGGCCTGGCCTGCCGGGCCGGTCGGGTCGCGCGGCCCGGCGGGCGCGTGCCCTCGACCTCGATCTGGCGGTCGATGTTGGCCAGGATCGCGTCGATCTCGGCATCATACGCCGGTCCACGCCGCAGATCGCGCTCGACACGCGCCGCCGGGGCGGCATCGGGGATTGGATCGTCGAGCGGGTCGGCGGCGACGCTGGGCCGGGCGGCAGCGCCCGGTTCGGCGTAGCGGCCCGTGACGACCATGCCCCGGACCACCGGACCACCGGTCGCTTCCCGCCCGCTCCCCCCGCGCCCCTGGACGGCCCGGACGACGCGGTAGACCAGCAGGGCCAGCAGGATCAGGATGATGGCGATCACCAGCGGGCGGAACAGGATTGCCACCCCGGCGCCGATCATCACGCCGATCACCAGCCCCGCGACCAGCGCCCAGCGCTGGCTCCGGGTCTGCTCCCAGAGCGACATCGCGCCCTTCGTCCGTTCATCGACATTCATCTACGTGTCCCTCTCGCCGGGTCGGGTTTCCGACCACGTCGGCCACCGGCAGTTTCTGTCCGTACCATTCAGTGCCTGGACGAATGGCAGGCACCGGTGAAACTGCCCTGACCATGTCCACCCCCAGTACAGCGGACAACCATCGCCAAAGCGTGACGCCGGGTCGTCGATTCCACGGCGTCCGCATCAGCGAGCGGGACGCCCGGACCGCGGAGCGGCTGTCCCGGGGGATTCCGATCCCGGAAACGACCGGGTATACTGGAAAACACTCGTTCTGTACGGACACCTCAGGAGCCACGCGTGGTCGCCGTCCCAACCCGGACATCTTACTCCCCGTCAGCGTCCGGGACCGGTCAGCCGCCGGACATCGGCATCCCCGATGCCCGGCAGCTCACCTCAGACCAGCGCTGGGTGTGGGTGGGGTATCTCCGCTCCCGCGGGGCGCTGGCCGAGGCGGCCGAGTGGATTGACTTGATCGAGTCCATCAGCGGCCCGAGCGTCAAGGGGCAGGAGGAGCGGGCGGCCCTCCTGATTGCGGCCGGCCGGGACGCCGACGCGGTCGCGATCCTGCGGCAGCGCGCCGAGGCCCGGCCATCGGCGACGGCCTCCGTCCGGCTGGCGCTGGCGCTGCTCGGCGCGGGCGACACGAGCGAGGCCAGCCGGATCGCCGACGAGGTCACGGCGACATCGCCCGACCTCAAATCGGTCCAGGCGCTCGCCATCGAGGTCGCGCGGGCGACCGGCGACCACGACACCCTGACCGAACACTACCGGGACGAGATCGCCGCCAACCCAAACAGCACCGCCGCCCGGCTCGGACTCGCCCAGATCGCGCTGGAACGGAAGGATCTCGCCGCGGCCGCCCGCCAGCTGGAGGACGCGCTCAGCCTCCGTGCCACCGGGGAGGGGCTGTCGCTCCGGCAGGCCGCGGGCATCGCGGCGGGTTTGGGCCGGACCGAGCTGGCGGCGGAGCTGAACGACGAGTTCCAGACCCGCAGCCTCCAGTCCCGCCGGCAGCGCGACCGCACCGTGCAGGAGCCGATCCTCGAGCGGCTGGGCCGGCCGGTCCCCGCGTCGATCGAGCCGCCCGCGCCCAGCGACCTCCCGGCCGGCTGGCCGGGGGAGCGGTCCGGGCTGACCACGCAGGCGCCCCGACCCACCACGACCAGACCATCACCGGTCGAGGAACCGGACCTCGAGGTCGCGCCGGTCGAGGAACCGGTCGACCTGACGGAGCGGCACCCTGAGGTGCTGCCCCTGCTCCGCCGGACCTTCGGCTACCCGGACCTGCGGCCCGGCCAGGCGGCCGTGATCGCCAACGTCCTCGAACGACGGGACACGATCGCGATCATGCCGACCGGCGCCGGCAAGTCGCTGACCTTCCAGATCCCGGCCATGCTCCTGCCGGGGGTCACCCTGGTCCTCTCGCCGCTGATCGCCCTGATGAAGGACCAGGTCGAGACGCTGCCGGACGAGATCCGCGAGCGGACGGTCCTGGTCAACAGCACGCTGACGCCGGCCGAGCAGCGGGACGCGCTCGAAGGCATCGCCAGCGGCCGCTACAAGCTCGTCTATGCCGCCCCGGAACGCCTGCGGCAGTGGGCCTTCGTCCACGCCATGCGCCAGGCCGGGACCGGGCTGCTGGTCATCGACGAGGCCCACTGCATCAGCATGTGGGGCCACGACTTCCGGCCGGACTACCTCCAGATCCCGCAGGTCCTCCCGGCCCTGGGCAACCCCGCCGTCCTCGCCATCACGGCGACGGCAACGCGACGGATGAGCGGCGAGATCGGCCAGGCGCTGGGCCGGGACCTCGACCTGATGACGGTCAACCTGTTCCGGCCCAACCTGTTCCTCTCGGCCTTCGAGTGCGCCAACCGCGAGGAGAAAATCCGCCGCACCCTCGAGATCTGCCAGAAGGAGCGCGGCGCCGGGATCGTCTACGTCGGCTCACGGGCGGACGCCGACAAGCTGGCCAACTCGCTCCGCCAGCGCGGCGTCAGCGCCGTCCCCTACCACGCCGGGCTGGACCAGGGGACACGGGCCCGCCACCAGGACATGTTCATGTCCGGGCAGGCCCGCGTCGTCGCCGCCACGGTCGCCTTCGGGATGGGCGTCAACAAGAGCGACGTCCGCTTCATCGTCCACCTCGCCCCACCACGATCGCTGGAGTCCTACGCCCAGGAGAGCGGCCGGGCCGGACGGGACGGCGCGGCCGCCCGCTGCGTGCTGCTCTACAGCTCCTACGACTCCGGCAACCTCTCCCGCCAGTCCACCCGCGACCAGATCCCGATCCCGGTCCTGCGCCGGATCTACCTCAACCTCCGGGCCCAGGCGACGGGCCGCTGGGCGATCGCCGACCCGCGCGACCTCCTGCCACCGGGCAGCCGCGACACCGACGACAACGAGGTCGACAGCGATATCGACCCCCGCGTCGGGCTCGGCGTCCTCGCCCAGGCCGGGCTGGTCCGCCGGCACCCGGACGCCCCGACGGCCTTCACCCTCCAGCCGCATGCCGGCTTCAGCGCCGACGCGAAGGGTGCCTCCGGCATCGCGTGGCGTGAGCACGTCCGCTGGTCGTGGGACGGCTCCCGGCTGGCCGGTGGGTCGCTCGACACGCTGATCGCCTGCAACGCGCTCGGAATCACACCGACCACCCTGACGGAGACGCTGGAGAGCGAGCCAGACCTGAGTGTCCGCGAGGGCAACCGGATGGTCTGCCTGGAGCTGCTGCCGGCCGACGCGACCGTCCGGGACCGGATGGCCGACGTCCTCCACCGGGGCCAGACCGAGGCCGTCCGCCGCGTCGCCCAGATGATGGAGTACGCCGCCGGGCACCGCTGCCGCCACCAGGCGATCGCCGCGCACCTTGGTCAACGCCTGCCAGCCTGCGGGACGGCCTGCGATGTCTGCACCGGCGCGGCGGCCGGGCAGCGCGCCGAGCGGGGCGGCGCCAAGCGCGTCTGGACGACCGCCGCCGACGCCCTGACCGTGCTCGACGCCGCCCGGAACCTCCCCTTCCCGATGGGCAAGACCGGGCTGACCAGGCTCCTGGTCGGTTCGGTCGAGAGCAGCGTCCGCGAGGACCGATCCTCGGCGTTCGGCGCACTGAAGGACATTTCCCCGGGCAAGGTCGGCAACCTGATCGACGACCTGATCCGGGACGGCTTCCTGTTCCGGGACATGAACCACGAGTACAAGGTGATCACCGTGACGGGCCGCGGCGGTGCCGCCGACCTCGACGCCCTCCGGGCCGCCGGCCACCCGGACGCGGACACGGCCCCACGGCGGTCGGGTCGCCGCTGATTGATTATTTGCCTGGATACGGAATCCGGACGAACAGTCGACGGTTACTGATCGCGTCGCCGAACGACCCCTCCACCAGAGCGCAAGTCACGAGGGTTGTCGCCCTGACATCTGGGCGGTCGGTGAGTCTGGCCCTCAAGGACCAGACTCACCGACATGGACCAGCAGCGGAGGGGCCGTGTTGTGACCGACAACCAGTCCGACCCTGGCTGTCCCCCTCTGAACCCGAATCCTGGTGCAGACACCCCTCGCCGGGACCGGCGAGACGAACGCGACCGCAGGTCAGGTGAGCGATTCGGGAGATAGAGAGGGATTGGGGAGAGGTCTGTTCGCCGCCGGAAGGGTTCAGGCGGTTCCCGGAGAGTCCAACCGGATTCCGTATCAAACGACAAAGACGACGACGGCGCGGGGAGTGATCCCCGCGCCGTCGTCGTGCCTGGTCTGACTGGATCAGGTCCGGCGTCAGTCGGCCGGCCCAGCGACTGGTTCCTTGGCCTTCGCCTCTCTCCGGGCGGTGTCGACCTCGCGGAGGTACTCACGGACACCGGAGTAGAGCGGGATGATATCCCGGCGGGACCAGACGATCCCGATCGCGGCCAGGACCAGGTAGATGATGCCGACTTCCATGTGGATGCCGGGGATCGCCAGCTGCGCGAAGAACAGGACGAGCAGGAGCCCCGCCCCCGGCAGACCGAGCCGGAGGTCCAGCAGCAGGACGACCGCGAAGAGCGACTGGGCGGCCGTCAGGAAGATCTCCTCCCCGGCGAACGTGAAGATGCCATCGTCCGCCGCCGACGGGAAGAGCATCGGCTCGATGCCGCCAGCCGAGATCGCGTAGATCAGCGGCAGCATCGCGATCAGCAGCGTCCACTGGTTGATCTTGGAGGAGACCAGCGCGGTCATGGCCGCCGTGGAGGCGCCCCGCCAGGCGAACAGCGTCACGATGACCAGCTCGGGCGCCTCCGAGGCGATCGGGGCGACCCACTGGACCAGCAGGAACTCGTCGATGCCGAACTGCTCGCCGGAACCGACCAGCGCCTCGCCGAACGGGTGGGCGACCAGCAGGATGAATGCGGCCGCCGACGCGCCCAGGATGGCCACGGTGATCCGCCGCTGGGTCTTCGGGAAGTCCCCGATGACCTTCGACGGGCCGATCAGGTGTGGCACACCGGTCGGCAGCTTCGACAGCATGTACATGTACAGACCGAACAGGGCGACCAGGACGACCAGATCGACCCAGGTCAGCGACCCCTTGAACGGGATCACGAAGGCGTAGGCGGTCGCGGCGAGCAGGATCAGGATCTCCAGCCCGTTCTCGCGACCGAGTTCCACGACCCGCTTGCGCTGCCGGTACCAGACCAGGCCGACGATGACCGGCCAGAACAGCCCGATCAGCAGCCGGTTGGCGCCCGTCATGTTGGCGATGGCGAGCTCGGCGTTCTCCGGGTTGCCGGGGGCACTCCAGGCGAACCCGGCCCCGACGACGTACTCCGGGAGGATGGCGATCAGCGCGAGGAGCGCGAGCGCGAGCCCGGCGCTGACGTCCAGCTGGAGGACCTCCGCGGCCCAGGACAGCAGGAACGCCCCGCCGACGATAGTGCCGCCGAAGAGGACCGCCGCGATCCAGTCCTCGACATGGACGCCGCCGAAGAGGGCGAGCAGTTCAAGGACGACACCGGGCACGGCGAGAATCACCGCGAGGAAAACCGGGAGCAAGCCACGCGACAATTCGGGACCTTGCCTTTCTTCGTGATCGTCTCACGATGAAGATGGGATGGGTCGCCAGCCGGGACGGCGGCGGATATGGGGCGCGGTCACCGCGGGGCCGCGGCTGCACAGAGTCAATATAGGGTATGACGGGCGGTGACGCCGGGGAACAGATGTCCCGGTCCAACGGGTGGCGGTACATGGGATGCGACGATCGACGGTGTCGGGTGATGCATCCGGGGGTGGAGGGGGTCCGGTGGCCCTCCCGGTCTTCAAAACCGTGTGGGTGCCAGCGAGCCTGGCACCGGTGGGTTCGACTCCCATGCGCCCTCGCCATCATCCGGACCGGATCGCGGTCTAACCAGAGGCCCTGGCGTGGCACGGTACACTTGCCAGGAGGATCGTCGTGGGTCTACGACCCCGTCCCTACTCCCATAGGAAGCCCTTGCCGCGGCTCACCGCCGCCCCACCCGGAGAACCACCCATGTCCGCCCTCTTCTCGAAGGACGATGTCCGCGAAGGGCTCAAGACTGTCTACGACCCGGAGATCGGCGTCAACATCGTCGATCTCGGCCTCGTCTATGACGTCGACGTCTCGGAGACGAGCGACGTCCTCGTCACGATGACGTTGACCTCCCTCGGCTGCCCGCTCGGTCCGGTCATCGTCCAGGAAGTGACCAATGCCCTGGGCGACTTCCCGAGCATCGGCTCGGTCGACGTCAAGCTGGTCTGGAGCCCGGCCTGGTCGCCGGACCTGATGAGCGAGGACGCCAAGGACGAACTCGGCATGTGGTAGCCCTGTCCTTCTGAACAGGGTCACCGAACCGAACCCACCACGGGAGCCCGCCAGACGCCTGGCGGGCTTCGTCGCTCCCCCTTGGCCGCCGCGCATGGACGCCGTGCCCGACGACGCCCCCCACGATCCCGTCTCCTGTCCCCGGCCCTGACCGTCGTTCCGTCCTCCTCGTAGGACGAGGACCTCGCCGGCACGGGACCACGGGTCGCGGGCGCCACTGGATGCGATGGAAAAACCCGCACGGATGTCTGGGTTTTCCTGACAGCACCGCGTGGGGTACACGGGTATCATTATGGATACGACGATACCCGTATCCGGCGGTACCCGATGCGAGACCAGCAACGCCCCGCCCGATCCTCACCGGCAACCCCGGTGGCCCCTGGATCGTCTGCCCGCCGGACTGACGCGGGCTCCCCGCCCTTCCGATCCACTGCCCACTGTCAGACGGAGCGATCCTGGTGAGGACATCGCCCGCACAGCTCCCCTATGGAGGCTTCACGCCATGGCCCGGACCATCACCCGTCGTTCCTTCGCCGCGCTCGCCGTCGGCGTCCCCGGCGTCGCGGCGCTCTACGCCTGTACCCCCGGCGAGGCGCCGCCCCCCTCCCCGACCGCCAACGTCGCCATCACCGAGCGCCAGACCGGCGGGGGAGGCGCAGCCGAGGAAGAGGCGGTCGCCCCCGAGGCGGATCTCGCCCTCCCGACGATTGAAGTCGGCGCATTCGACCTGTACTTCGAGCCCGCCAATGTCTCCATCCCGCCCGACATGGACATCCAGGTCATCCTGAATAACCAGGGCGCCGCCCCGCACAACTGGGTGGTCGTGGACCCGGAACTTGCGACGCCAACGCTTGAGGGTGGCGGCTCTGGCAACGTGACGGTGAATCTGCCCGCCGGGACGTACGAGGTTATCTGCAGTGTCCCGGGGCACGCCGCCGCGGGCATGGTCGGTGTCCTTACCGTTGACCCGGCGGCGCCGATCCCGGCGACATCGAGTGGTGGGACTCCCGCAGCGGAACCGGCAGACGCGACGCCGGTCCCTGCGGCCGGCACGTCGTTCGAGGTCGGGATGTACGACCTCTACTTCGAACCCGCCGACCTGACGATCCCGGCGAACACGGACGTCACGGTCACCGCCATCAACGGCGGTGCCGCGGACCACAACTGGGCCGTGACCGAGCCTTCCCTCTCGACCGAGACCGTCGGCAACGGTGGCACGACCTCGGTCGTCGTCAACCTCCCGGCCGGCTCCTACGAGATCGTCTGCACGGTCCCCGGCCACGCCGCGGCAGGGATGAAGGGCGTCCTGACCGTCCAGTAGCCCGATTCTCTGGAACTCTGGAGATGGCCCGGAACTGCCAGGCAGTTCCGGGCCATCTCCGTTTTGACACCCCGATCGGCGTTGGTGGACGCGGGCACCCCTTCTGCGCTGGATACGTCAGTATCTCCGGCGCCAGGACTGGCGCAGCCCGGTCCAGACCACGTGGACGACGGTCATCGTCCACGTGGTCTGGACCCTCACCCCGAAAGGACCCGGCACCCATGAGCCTCCAGCACTACCCGTCCATCGATGAGCTCCGCGCGGCCACCGAGGGGCTGCTGACGATCCAGGACGACCGCGTGGCCATCCTGGACCACGACGCCATCCGGGGCGACTTCATCGAGCGCCTGGTCCGGACCGCGATCTTCCCGGAGGGCGAGGTCCGTGAAGCCGCCCGCTGGCTGATCCGGGCGACCGCCGAGGCCCTCGATGCCTACCCGGCCTCGATCCACGATGTCTACTTGGCGGCCGGCCGGGGTGAGTACCACAACATCACCACCCCGGCGATGAACATCCGGACCCTGACCTTCGACATGGCCCGGGCCGTCTTCCGCGCCGCCCAGCGGACCGGCACCGCCGCCTTCATCTTCGAGATCGCCCGCTCGGAGATCAGCTACACCTGGCAGCGGCCGGCCGACTACACCGCCGCCATCCTTGGCGCCGCGATCCGGGAGAACTGGCGCGGACCGGTCTTCATCCAGGGCGATCACTTCCAGTTCGGCCGGTCGAAGTTCCAGGCCGACCCGGCGGCGGAGACCAACGCCGTGCGCAAGCTGGCCGGAGAGGCGATCCGGGCCGGCTTCTACAACATCGACATCGACGCCTCGACCCTCGTCGACATCGAGCAGGACGACCTCGTCGAGCAGCAGCGCAACAACTACGAGCAGACCGCCGAGATCCTCGAATACATCCGGGCGCACCAGCCGTACGGCATCACCGTCTCGGTCGGCGCCGAGATCGGTGAGGTCGGCAAGACCAACAGCACCGTGGCAGACATGGACGCCTTCATGGTCGGCTTCCAGCGCGAACTGGGACGCCGCTCGGCGTCCGGGGCCAACCTGGTCGGGATCAGCAAGATCAGCGTCCAGACCGGCACCAGCCACGGAGGGACCGTCCTGCCGGACGGGACGATCAAGGACGTCAGCGTCGACTTCCAGGTCCTCGCCGACATCTCGGCCGCCGGGCGGACGAAGTACGGCATCGGCGGGGCCGTCCAGCACGGTGCCAGCACCCTGCCCGAGTCAGCCTTCAGCACCTTCGCCGCGTCGAACGCCGTCGAGGTCCACCTGGCGACGGCCTTCCAGAACGCGGTCCTCGACAGCGAGCACTTCCCGTCGGACCTGCGCGATGAGATCTACGCCTGGCTGGCCGAGACCCGTGCCTCCGAGCGCAAGGAGGGCCAGACGGACGCGCAGTTCTACTACTCCACCCGGAAGCGCGCCTTCGGTCCGTTCAAGGACCAGATCTGGGGGCTCCCGCAGGAGACGCGCGACGCGATCATGGCCGAGCTGGAACCCCGCTTCGAGCGCATCATGCGCGAACTCGGCGTCGCCGGGCAGCCGCAGATCGTCACCGACAATGTCCAGGCGATCGGCGTCCCGACGACGGCCCCGGCCGCCCTGCGTGGCGTGACCGCCTGACCCGGTCGTTCCCGCAGTCCACCGATCACAT
>CADCWK010000032.1 GCA_902806375.1 uncultured Thermomicrobiales bacterium | reverse complement strand
GGCTGCAAAGACCGAGGCGGGGCCGTGCGTGACCCATATCGGGCCGGGCGGCGCGGGTCACTACGTCAAGATGGTCCACAACGGCATCGAGTACGGCGACATGCAGCTGATCGCCGAGACCTACGACATCATGCGCCGGGCGATGGGCCTGTCGGCGTCGGAGATGGCGGAGATCTACCGCACCTGGAACGGGGGCAAGCTCGAGAGCTTCCTGATCGAGATCACCGCCACCGTGCTGGACAAGATCGACCCGGAGACCGGCAAGCCCCTGGTCGACATCATCCTGGACGCCGCCGAGCAGAAGGGCACGGGCCGCTGGACCAGCCAGAACGCGCTCGACCTCGGCACACCGATCCCGACGATCGACGCCGCGGTCATGGCTCGCTCGATGTCCAGCCGGAAGGACGAGCGGGTCCGGGCCAGCGCCCTGCTGCGTGGGCCCGAGCACGACCGCGAGGCGCCGACCGTCTTCGACGACCACAAGCGGCACGAGCTGCTGGAGACGCTCGAAGATGCCCTCTACGTCGCCAAGGTCTCGTCCTACGCCCAGGGTCTGGCCATGCTCAGCGCGGCCTCGACGACCTACGACTGGAACCTGAACCTCGCGGAGATCGCCCGGATCTGGAAGGGCGGCTGCATCATCCGCGCGAAGCTGCTGGACCCGATCCGGCTGGCGTTCGGCGACACCGACAAGCAGCCGGAGAACCTCCTCGTCGCGCCGCACATCGTCGAGACGATCAACAACGCGCTGCCAGCTCTCCGCCGCGCGGTCGTCAATGCCCGGGCCTACGGCATCCCCTGTCCTGCGCTCAGTGCGGCGCTCGACTACGTCGACACCTACCGCACCGCCGAGCTTCCCGCCAATCTCGTCCAGGGTCAGCGAGACTTCTTCGGCGCCCACACCTACCGGCGCAACGACCGCGAGGGCATCTTCCACACGGAATGGATGGAGCCGACCGGACCGGCGATCGAGGAGCGGACGACCCACTCCTGATCGACCGCGGTCGCCAGGCGACTCGCCGGCGATCGCGGCCCCGTCGGGCTGGTATCCGGGGCTGGTCCCTTGTACCTTGTCATCTTCGATGCTCGGGAGTCGGTCGGATCGCCAGGCACTCAATCCCGCTGGGGTCGCCGGTCCATCGCCGCTCACGCTCAGAGGTTGAACCATGACCAGCACCCAGGCCCCAGCTCCAACCGCGGCCGACATCACCGCCACGCGCGGACAGGACAGCGGCGGTCGCAACCTGTTCGACGACTTCGCGCCGCTCGGGAACCCGCTCCGCGACGGTCTGACCGACAAGCGGACCCCCGATCCCTGTGTCATGGTCATCTTCGGTGTCACCGGGGACCTGACCGCCCGGAAACTGATGCCCGCCCTCTGGGACCTCGCCGTCGGTCACCCGCTGCCGGAGGGGTTCTCCATCGTCGGGGTCTCCCGGCGGTCGTGGACGGACGAGGAGTTCCGCGAGGAGATGCGCGCCGCGGTCGTGCGTGGGGCCCGGACGCCGGTCACCGATGAGGCCTGGAAGCAGTTCAGCGAGGGGCTGTTCTACGTCGCGGGGGACTTCGCCGCCGCCCAGACCTACACCGATCTCGCTTCCCGGCTGGAGGCCATCGACACCGAGCGCCGGACACAGGGCAACCGCCTGTTCTACCTCGCCACCTCGCCGACGTACTTCCCGGACATCATCGAGAACCTCGGCACGTCGGGTATCGCCGAGCGCCGCGAGATCTACTCTGACCCGCGGGAGCGCTGGAACCGGGTCGTCGTCGAGAAGCCGTTCGGCCATGACGTCGAGAGCGCCCGCCAGCTGATCCAGGAGATGGCGACCGTCTTCAGCGAGCAGCAGATCTACCGGATCGACCACTACCTCGGCAAGGAGACGGTCCAGAACGTCATGGCGTTCCGGTTCGCGAACATCCTGTTCGAGCCGGTCTTCAACCGGAGCTATGTCGAACACATCCAGATCACCGCCGCCGAGGCCATCGGCGTCGAGGGTCGGGGAGGCTACTACGAGGATTCCGGTGCCCTGCGGGACATGGTCCAGAGCCATCTGCTCCAGCTCCTGACGGTCGTGGCGATGGAGCCGCCAGCGGTCTTCCGGGGTGACGAGGTCCGTGACGAGAAGGTCAAGGTGCTCCGGTCGGTCGTCCCGCCGATCGGACCACAGGTCGACAGCCGGGCGATCCGTGGCCAGTACGGCGCGGGATACATGGGCGGCAAGCCCGTCGAGGGCTACCTGACCGAGCGGGGCGTCCGACCCGAGTCCCAGACCGAGACGTTCGTCGCCCTGAAGCTGGAGATCGACAACTGGCGCTGGGCGAACGTACCGTTCTACCTGCGGACGGGGAAGCGCCTGCCGCGGCGCGTAACGGAGATCGCGATCACGTTCAAGAAAGTCCCCCACCTGATGTTCCGGAACGCGGTGGATACCGCCCCGGACAGCAACGTGATCACCATGCGGATCCAGCCGGACGAGGGGATCGCGATCCGGTTCGCGGCCAAGGTCCCCGGACCCACCAACAAGCTCCGCAATGTCCCGATGGACTTCTATTACGGTTCGACGTTCGGGGAGACGAGTCCCGATGCCTACGAGCGCCTGATCCTCGACGCCATGCTTGGCGACCCGACGCTGTTCCAGCGCCGGGACGAGGTCGAGACCGCCTGGGGCATCGTCCAGCCCGTACTCGACGGCTGGGCCAACGGCCTCTCACCGACGCGCCAGTACGACTCCGGGACATGGGGCCCGGCCGAGGCCGACGCCATGGTCCGGGAAGACGGGTTCCACTGGCGGCGACCATAGTGACACTGCTACGCGGATGGGATCTGGATCGATCATGACGACTTCCCTGCGGAACCGGACCCTCGATACGACCCTCGAGCACCCGGGTCCTGTGGAAAGCTGGAACGCCGATATCGTCGACGCAGGGCGCGTCAACGCGCGTCTGACCAGCCAGTGGCTCAGGCTCACGGGGCCGCGGCCGCAGCGACTCAGCGGTATCGCCCGGCCCGGCGACGTGGTGGTCGGTGCCGAGTCGGTCCCGGGCGTCTTCGCCCGGACCAATACCACCAACCTGGTCGTCTGTGCGCGGTCCGCCGCGCAGGCCGACCGGGCAGGACGGGCGGTCGCCAGCTTTCAGACGCACTATCCGACCCGGGCGATCACCGTCGCGTCCGACCCGGCGCTCGATCGTCGCCAGCCGGACGGGATACCCGACGACGGCGTCCTCGCGATCGACACCCGGCTGGTCCGGCCCGATTCCGGCTCCCGCACCGTGGGCCACTTCGAGTCCGTGACGATCACCGGGGGGCCACGCCAGCTCGGGAACCCGACCAGTACCGCGATCCCGCTCTGCGTGCCGGACCTGCCCATCGTGCTGTGGTGGACCGGCGATCTCCAGTATGACCTCGGCATGTTCCGGGACCTGGCGACCAGCAGCGACCGGGTCGTCCTGGATTCCGCCGCGTTCGGAGATCTGCCCCGGGGGATGACCAATCTGGCCTCGATCGTCGGCCAGGACCCGTCGGTCCCTCAGGTCGTCGTCGACCTCGCCTGGTCCCGGCTGCGTGACTGGCGGAACCTGATCGCCCACTTCTATGACGCGCCACCGGATCCCGATGCCCTTGCCAACATCGAGTCGGTCACGATCGAGTTCTCTGGCGAACCGGTTGGGGGTCTCCCCGCCGGGCAGGCGGGCGCATTCCTGCTCGCCGGGTGGCTGGCCTCGCGGCTGGGCTGGCGCATGAGCGATCCGGTCGAGCGGACCCCAGGTGGCCCGCTACTCCGCTTCCGGACCCCTCGGTCCGCGACCGTCGAGGTCCGGCTCCAGCCCACGGGTGCACGGGTCACGACCAGCGGCATCGCGCGCGTGACCATCGAGTCGGCCGGCTCGACCCCCGGTACGTGTCGCGTCGAGCAGGTCACCGGGCGCGAGCTGGTCACCACGTCGGTCACCCCGGAGCACCCGGTCATGACCCGGTACGTGATGGCGTCGGCCACCGGTGACTCCGCCCTCCTGGAGCGCGTGCTCCAGGACGCGGCCCGGGACCCTGTCTACGAGGGCGCCCTCGCCGTCGCCGCGGAGGCCTTCTCCGGCCGCTGAGTACCGTCGACGGCCGCGGGCCGTCGTTCTGACCGCTACCTCCGAGGGACCGACATGGACGTGAGCGCACCGGACGGACGGACGATCGATTACGGTGAACGCGGCACGGTCAGGATCTACGCCGATGGTGAGGCGCTCGCCCGGGCGGCCGCGGGACTGCTCGCCGACACCGTCGGTGAGCGGACCGGTCACGCCTTCATCGCGCTGTCGGGTGGTTCGACACCGAAGCGCATGGGGCAGCTCCTGGCGGAAGCGCCGTTCCGCGACACGGTCGCGTGGCGGGAGATCGAGTGCTTCTGGGGGGATGAGCGTTACGTCCCTGAGGACAGCCCGGAGAGCAACTCGGGCGAGGCCCGGCGCACCTTCCTGGAGAAGGTCGACGCCGAGCCGGGCCGGATCAATCCATTCCCCACCGCCGTCTCCGATATCAACCTGGCCGCCGAGATGTATGCGACCCAGATCAGAACGGTCTTCGGAGCGACCGACGGAGTGCCCCGCTTCGACCTCGTATTCCTCGGTATGGGAGACGACGGCCACACGCTGTCGCTCTTTCCCGGTACGGCAGCCATCCACGAGACAGAGCGGCTGGCGGTAGCCAACCACGTTCCCAAGCTGGACGCGACGCGTCTGACCCTCACCGCGCCGGTGGTCAACGCCGCCCGTCGGGTCGCGTTCCTGGTCGGCGGCTCCGGGAAGGCCGAGACGCTGGCGCGGGTTCTGGACGGTCCCGTCGATGTCGATCTCCTCCCGTCCCAGATCATCCGCCCCACCGACGGCGAGCTCCTCTGGCTGGTCGACGAAGCCGCCGCCGCCCAGCTGGCCCGGGACTCCCGCGATGCCGATGGGCGCTGAGACGGGGTCGGCGGAGGACCCGGCCCTGACCGCCCTGGCCCGCGCCGCCGCTGAGGAGGTCAGCGATGGGATGCTCGTCGGCCTCGGGACGGGTTCGACGGCCGAGGCGCTGGTCCGCGAGCTCGGGCGACGCACCGGAGAGGGGCTCCGGTTCACCGGTGTCCCGACCAGTCAGCGGACCGCGTCGCTGGCGGCATCGGTCGGTATCCCGGTCGTGTCGCTGGATGAGGTCCTGCTGGCGGGGGATACGATCGCCGTCGGTCTCGACGGGGCCGATGAGATCGACCCGGCGCTCAACGCCACCAAGGGACGCGGCGGCGCGCTCCTCTTCGAGAAGCTGGTCGCCCTCTCCTGCCAGCGGTTCGTCCTGATCGCCGCCGAGGCCAAGCTGGTCCCGCGGCTCGGGAGCCGCATGCCCATCCCAGTCGAGACGGTCGCCCTGGGCTGGGCGGGCACGAGGGCGCGCCTCGACCGGCTCGGACTCAATCCCAGTCTCCGGATGGTCCCCGCATCCGGGGAGAGGGAGGCCGTGCCCGCCCGGACCGACAGTCAGAACCTGATCCTCGACTGCGCGACCGGGGCGATGGATGACCCCGCCGCGACCGCCGGGGCCCTCAAGGCGACCACGGGTGTCGTCGACCACGGTCTGTTCCTCGGTATCGCCCACGCCGCCTATGTCGCGGACACGTCCGGGACGGTGCGGTTGCTGGCCTCGGCAGTGGCGCGGTGATTGCAAAGGGTGAGTGACGCACCTTTCGTGCGTATCCATTTGAACGGATGAGGGATACCCTGTGAAGGCAACCTGGAACGGTCGGACGATCGCCGAGAGCGATGAGACGGTCGTCGTCGAAGGCAATCACTACTTCCCGCTGGCGTCAGTGGATCCCGCGGTCCTGTCGCCCAGTGCGACGCACACCACCTGCCCATGGAAGGGTGAGGCCAGCTACTACTCGCTGTCGGTCGACGGCAAGACCAACGGTGACGCGGCATGGTTCTACCCCGACCCCAAGCCGGCCGCAGCCGAGATCAAGGACCATGTCGCGTTCTGGCGAGGCGTCACCGTCTCATAGCAGTAGTTGGCTCCGGCCGGACCCGCCCGATGGCGGTCCGGCTCGTGAGCGAAAGGGAACGAGACCCGGTGGGCGCGTCATTCCGGCTCGGTGCGATCCGTGGTATCCCGGTCTTCCTGCACTGGAGCCTCGCGATCATCTTCCTCCTCCTCACCTGGTCCATCGCCTCGGGCTTCTCGCCGGAGGTCTTCCCGGAGATCAGTCCCGGCGCCCAGTGGCTGATCGGGGCGACCACCGCGGCCCTGTACATTGCCTCGATCCTGGCCCATGAGTTCGGCCACGCGATCGTCGCCCAGCGACTCGGGGTGCAGGTCCGGCGCATCACGCTGCTGGTCTTCGGCGGCGTCGCCGAACTGGCGAGCGAGTCCGAGACGGCGAGAGCCGAACTGCGGATCGCGGCAGCCGGTCCGGCGGTCAGTTTTGCTCTGGCCCTGGCCTTCCTCGTCGGCTCGCTGCTCGCGACCGCGGCCGACCAGCCGCTGCTCCAGGCACCGCTCACCTACCTGGCCATCGCCAACCTGCTCCTCGGCGTCTTCAACCTCATCCCCGGGTATCCGCTCGATGGCGGTCGGATCCTGCGGGCGATCGTCTGGCAGCGATCCGGCAGCAAGGAGCGGGCCGATGAGCGCGCCGCGCAGAGTGGCCAGGTCATCGGATTCATCTTCTTCTCGATCGCCGTGTTCCTGGTCCTGCAGGGGCAGTTGCTGAGCGGCCTGTGGCTGCTCGCGATCGGCTGGTTCATCCAGAACAACTCGGGTCTGATCGGCGCCCAGTCCGGCATGAACGCCCTGCTGCGTGGCGTCACCACCAGCCAGGCCATGGACGACCACGTCCAGATGGTGCCGGGCCGGCAGATGCTCCGCCAGATCGTCGACGAGCGCGTCCTCGGGATGGGGGAGCGTTTCTTCGTCGTGACCGATGAGGGCACCCCGCGGGGCATCCTGAGTCTCACCGATATCGTTCGCACCCCGCGAGAGCGGTGGGACTGGGTCGCGGCCAGCCAGGCCATGGTGCCGTGGTCCCGCGTCGTCGCGGTGCACCCGGCCATGCCGCTCACGGAGGCGCTCCAGCTGATGACCGAGCGCGAGGTGTCGCAGGTCCCTGTGGTCCACGAGGGTCGGCCTGTCGGTGTCCTGTCCCGGGAGATGATCATCAACAACCTGCGGCTGCGGGCCGAGTTGAAGTCGGGCGTCGATCGGGCCACGCAGCAGCGGCAGCGCGCGCCGACTTCCCGATAGCTCAGCGATGACGCGGCAGGGCCGGCCAGGGGATCTCCTGGCCGGCCCTGCCGCGTCACTCACCGATCATCGGAACCCCATCGCGGTGGGCATGCCGGCCCCCTACGGGATCATCTCGTGGTCGCCGGGGACATCGACGGTCGTCAGCGCCGCCACGGTGGCCAGGGATTCGTCCCGGTCGAGCGGGAAGTCCGCGAGGACGTCCCGGTACAGGTGGAGACCCCTGATGAAACCGTCACGCTCGGCAGCGGTCATCCGGGCGAACACCTGCGCGATCTGGGCGATCCGGATCCGTCGGACGGTCGCGGCGATCTCGCGCGCGTCGTCGGTCAGGTCGAGGATCACCTGCCGGCGATCGACCCGGCTGTGCTCCCGGGTGATGTAACCCAGCTCGACCAGCTTGTCGACGCTCTCGCTGGCGGCACCCATCGAGATGCTCAGGGCCGTCGCGACCGTCCCGACCGAGCACGGAGCGTTGTGCAGCATCGCGTTGAGCAACCGGATCTGCCCCGAGGTGACTCCCTTGAAGTGTTGCTGCTTCAGCAGTCGACGCTGATACGCCTGCCAGAGATCGGGCAGCGCGTGCATGACCTGTTCGATCCGGACCGCGTCCTCACCGGACAGCTCCAGGCTGGCAAGCAGAGAGTGCTGGACATCGATCGGCTCCGTATCGTAGGGCATGGGGTTCCATCCATGGTCACCGCGAGAAAGTCATCCAGTCTGAGTGTACTGGTTGCCTAACCGTGCAACAACCGATAAGTGGAGAGGTGGTGACCGTAAACCACGGTGATCTGTGGCTTACCAGGTGGGAGGAGAGGGCCGACCTTGCCGGGTGGATCGGATCGTCGGGTCGGGATGCGGGGAGCCTGGGCCGTCAGGGTGCTGGGTGACGCGCGGAGCGATAGGGCACCGCGTCCGGTTCAGCCTGCCCCTGACCGGAGAGACGGCGACCCGAGTTCACCGGTTCCCGGGTCCGGGAAGTGGTTAGCGGGGGGTAACCCGGACTCCGTCGTGCTGACTGACCGGCGGCCGCGGTGTTCCGGTCCCTTGCCCGGTTAGCCCGGCAACATCTCCTGCGCCTTGAGCAGTTCCGCATTCAGGATGCTGGCGCCCGCCGCGCCGCGCAGGGTGTTGTGGCCGAGGACGACGAACTTGATCCCCATCAGTGGACAGACCCGGACGCGTCCGACGACCGACGCCATGCCGTGCTCCGTCTCCCGGTCGAGGACAGGCTGGGGGCGGTTCTGTTCCCGGCGCACGACGATGGGTCGGCGTGGCGCGGACGGTAGACCGAGGAGCTGAGGGGCCGCCTGGAAGCGTTCCATCGCGTCGATGACGTCCTCCGGCGTGGCCGGCATCCGCAGCCGCATGTTGACGCTCTCGGTGTGACCGTCCCGGACGGGGACCCGCGTGCAGGTGGTGCTCAGGATGAAGTCTGCGTCGACGAACGTCCCGTCCCGGAACTGGCCCAGCATCTTGCGCGGTTCGGTCTCGAGCTTCTCCTCCTCATTGCCGATGTAGGGGACGACGTTGTCGATCATGTCCATCGACGGTACGCCGGGATACCCGGCGCCCGAGACGGCCTGGAGCGTGGTGACCATGACGGCCTCGAGACCGAACGCCGCCTGGACCGGTTTCAGCGCCAGCGTCAGGTGGATCGCCGAGCAGTTGGCATTGGCGACGATGAACCCGGACCAGTCGCGGCGGGCCTGCTGGTAGGCAATCGCGGCGACGTGGTCCGGGTTCACCTCGGCGATCATCAGCGGGACGTCCGGTTCCATGCGGTGGGTACTGGTGTTGGTCAGGACGGCGTGGCCCTCCCTCGCCATCCGCTGCTCGATCTCGCCGGCCACCTCGCCGGGGAGCGCCGAGAAGACGACCGGGCTCTGGAGGTCGTCGTCATAGCTCAGGACCGGCAGGTCGCGCACCGAGTCCGGCATCTCGGCGTCGACGCGCCAGTCCGCGGCTTCGGCATAGCGCCGCCCGGCGCTCCGTTCGGACGCGACGAGTTCGGCTGGCCGGAACCACGGGTGCCGGTCGAGCAGCTGGACGAACCGCTGACCGACGTTGCCGGTCGCGCCGAGGACCGCGCAGGGAATTCGCTGATCTGCCATCTGGTACTCCTGGGCCCGTTCACCGGGCGATCGATAGTCGGTTCCATCGAGATCGGGGCCGGCCCCAAGGACCGTCCGGGTTAGCCGACCCGGATCGGTTCGTCCAGCAGCGAGCCGCGGCGCCGGCGACGCTGGGTCGTCACCGGCGCCGGGGTCGTCGCCTCGACGAGTTCCCGGTGCAGGGCCAGGACCGCCGCCTGGGCCTGGGTTTCCGGGACGGCGGCGACGAGCGCGACATTGGCGTCCTGCTGGTTGATGGCGAGGACCGGGATGCCCTCGCGTCCCAGTGTGTCGAGCATCCGGCCGATGGTGGCCGGGTGTCCCGCCGCGCCCGCCCCGACTGCCGCGATCAGGGCTACCTCGTCGGTGCAGGTGACGTCCGCCTCGAACTCCTCGACGACGGCCTGGATGCGGAGCCGGAGCCGCTCGCAGCCGCCCGTCACCTGGTCGACGACGTAGGTCATGCGGCGGCGGGAGGACGCCTGAGCCGCGAAGGCGACCTCGGCCCCGTCCGAATGCAGCGCGCTGAAGACGCCGGCCGCGGCGCCGGCGAGGTCTTCGATCTCCTGGACATCGATGGTCAGCAGGAGCAGTCCGGTCAGGGCAGTCACCGCCTTGATCCCGTCGCCGAGCGGCTCCCGGGTGACGACGGTCCCGGGCTTGTCCGCCTCATAGGTCGACAGGATCCGGACGGGGATGCCGCGGGCGACGGCTGGCCGGATCGTGCGCGGGTGGAGCACCTTGGCGCCGAAGTGTGCCAGCTCCTGGGCCTCCTCGTAACTGATCTGCGGGATGACCCGGGCGCCAGCGACCTTCCGCGGGTCGGCGCTGAGAACGCCGGGGACGTCGGTCCAGATCTGGACCTCATCGGCGTCCAGCGCGGCGCCGAGGATCGTGGCGCTGTAGTCGGAGCCGCCGCGGCCGAGGGTCGTCGTGGCGCCGTCGGGGGCATGACCGATGAACCCGGTCACGACGACGGTCCGCCCCTCGTCGAGCAGGGGACGGATGACCGCCTGGGCATTGGCCCGCGTCCGGGCCCGGTCGAGGCGGGCGCCGCCGTGCCGGTCGTCCGTGCCGACGATCGTATCGGCGAAGACATGGGCGGCGGGCGTGCCGCCGTCGCGCAGCGTCGCGGCCATGAGGACGCTCATCGACTTCTCGCCGAACGAGACGATGCGGTCGGAGTGGCGGGCGCTCAACTCGCCGTCCCGCGCGATGGCGGCGAGGGTGTCGTCCAGCGCGGCATGCAACCGGTCGATCTCCGTCCGGGCCCGGTGGCGCTCGTCGTCCCGGCCCAGGCCGTCCACGACCTGCCCGTGGATGCCATGGATAGTCTCGACGGCCCGCCGGCTCGTCCGGGTACTGCCCGAGCCGGCGGCCCTGGCCGCTTCGAGCAGCAGGTTGGTGACACCGCTCGCGGCCGAGACGACGACGACCCGTGGGTTCGGCTGCATCGTCGCGATGCGGGCCGATTCCCGGACCCGCTCCGCGTTGGCGACGGAGGTCCCGCCGAACTTGAGTACGATCATCGCCGCTGCTCCTCGTGCCGATCGACCACCGTTCCCCGGTCCGCGGGACAACACAAAGGCGGGGGCTCTTCGCCTCCCGCCTGCTCGTCGTGGTTCAGCTGGTCGCGCTCGCGTTCGCTACCTTCCGAAGACCACGACGGCAGGCCGGGTAATCCCGGTCGCAATGGTGGTGGTCGTGGTAATGGGACCGGATACGGCTGCCGCCAGGCACGTGCTCGACCCACGCAGGGAGAGCCCCGCCCGGCACGTCTCTGACTGGGAGCCGCGGCTCGCCCGATCGTCCATGGCCGCATCATAGCCGCCCGGTGGCCGGTCCGCAACAGGGATCGCCGCAGGA
>CADCWK010000031.1 GCA_902806375.1 uncultured Thermomicrobiales bacterium | reverse complement strand
CGGTATCCGCGACCTGTAAGCTGTCTTACAGTCCCCGGACTCCCCCTGCGACCATGGGGGAGGTCTATCGATCGTGCCCTGACGGGAGACAGGCTCGTTGAGCATGTCATCTCGTCGACCGTGCCATCAATGAAGGATGTTCGCTTGCTGAAGATCGCCGTCGTCGTTCTCGCGGATACGGAGACCCATGGAGACCTCGGTCGTGTCGTGAACGCCCTGTTCACCGTCCAGGAAGCCAGCGAGGCGGGCGACGAGGTCCGACTGATCTTCGACGGAGCGGGAGCCAAGTGGATCGGCGAGCTGGCCAATCCAGCGCACCGTTCCCACGCCCTCTACGAACGCAACAAACCCCTGATCACCGGCGTCTGTCGGTATTGCGCCGTAGCCTTCGGCGTCACGGAGTCGGTCATGGCCGAGGGTGTCGCACTCCTTGACGACTACCAGGAGCACCCCAGTCTCCGGGCCCTGGTCCGTGACGGCTTCGCGGTGCTCGTCTTCTAGGCGGCCGGGTGCCAGACACCGGACGAGGCATCACCGGGTGACCGATCACTGCCCTCCCCCGCGCCAGCGCACCCATATCCGGCGGATGCCGCCCAGGAGCCCGATGGCCCTGGCGGCAATGCCCGAGGAGAGCGTTTGCCGGACATCGTGGACGGCCGCGTTCCACAGGGCGTCGTTGTAGGTGGGGTAGGCGTGGGTGACCGAGGCCAGGTCCCGTGTGCGCATGCCATGGTGGATCGCCAGTGAGAGCTCGCCGAGCGTCTCCCCGGCCCGGGGGCCCACGACGGTCGCACCAACGATCCTGCCCCGGCGATCGAGGGTCAGCCGGGTCATGCCCGACCGATCAGCCTGGGTCACCGCGCGATCGAGCTCCGCGTGACTCCAGGTGACGAGTCGGCCACCGGCGCTCACGTGCGCCGGATCGGTACTCGCCCCGACCGCCGCCAGTTCCGGAGCCGTGAACGTGACGCGGGGCACGGCGGACGTGTTGACCGCGCGTCTGAGCCCGAGGATCGCATTGGTGGCGGCCAGGCTCCCATGCACACCCGCCGTATGCGTATGCTCCGAGCGCCCCGTGACGTCGCCCGCCGCCCAGACCCGGGGATTGGTGGTCCGCAGGTGGTCGTCCACCACGATATGACCAGCGTCGTCGGTCTCGATGCCCGCGGCCTCGAGTCCCAGTCCCGGCGTCCGTGGAGCGCGGCCCGTCGCGACCAGCAGCGCATCGAACGCGACGTCCCGCCCATCCTCCAGCCACAGGGTCCCCGCCCCGGGCACCCCGGACGCGTCCACCCGGGCGACGTGGGCCCCGGCCAGGATCTCCACGCCATCGGCGAGGATCGCATCGATCACGATCCGGGCTGCCTCGGGATCCTCCCGCCCGAGCGGTCGATCGCCACGGGTCACGAGGGTGACCCGGGAGCCCAGACGGGCGAAGGCCTGGCCGAGTTCGCAGCCGATCGCTCCACCTCCGAGCACGGCGAGCCGCTGGGGCAGACGGGTCAGCCCCCAGACGGTCTCACTGGTCAGGACCGCGACACCGGACAACCCCGGAATGTCCGGCATCGTCGGGCTGGCACCGGTCGCGATAATCGCCTGTTGGAAGCGGATCAGTTCCCCGTCGATCAGCACCGAGTCCGGTCCCGCGAAGACAGCGTCACCCTTGATCGTCCGGGCGCCGACCGCCTGCACCGAAGCGAACGAATCGACGGGCTCGATCGTCCGGATGGCGTCGTGGACATGCCGCATGACCGTCGGGAAATCGATCCGGACCCCGGACGCGTGGACGCCCAGTACAGCGGCCTGGCGGATATCCGCCGCCGCCGAAGCCGCGGCGATCAGCGATTTCGACGGCACGCACCCGGTCCACAGGCAGTCTCCCCCGGGCCGGTCGCGCTCGACGAAGACCACGCGAGCCTTGAAGCTGGCAGCCGTTTTCGCGGCGACCAGGCCGGCCGTGCCCCCACCGATGACGAGCAGGTCACACGGGCTATTCGTCTCGGGCAGCGTCATGGCTCTGGGCCTCATGTGCTCTGGTGCGTCCTGTGAGCGAGACACGGCGGGAGCGATGAGGGCGTGCGGGCCAGTCGCACATCTCCATCGCTCCCACCGTGTCTCTCATGTCGCGGCCAGAGACCTTACATCGCCGGCTGGTCAGGATCTGCCGTGCCACCCTGTGACACCTCGAAGACGAATCCCTCGACGTAGGGGTCGGACATCCCCTCCATGAAGGCCATCGCCGTTTCCGCATAGAACTGGCGGGCCTCGTCGGCGGTGCGCGCTCCCGTGGCGACATCGTTGGCGAGATTGATCGCCAGGAAGTTCATCGGCTCCTTGTCGCAACGGGCCGACATCTCGCCCTTGGTCCGCTCGACGATCACGCTACCGTCGTACCGGGCAAGATCATCGTATGTGTCAGGCGGGGCCTGATAGTCGATGACCTGCTCCAGCAGATCCGGGTGCGGCATGGGAAAGTCGTGCTGGACAACGTCACGATAGAGAATCGTGCGCTTCCAGGGTGCGTTGTCGAACCAGATCAGGCGACTGGGAGTGGCCTCCTGAGGGGGACCGTACGCCGTCATCACCGTCTCTGCCACCTCACGGGGAACGTCGGGCCAGGCCGAGAGGATCTGTTCGACCGCATCCATCGCGACGGGGCTCCCGGCCGGGGTCGCCTCTGGAGTCGTATCCTGCGCGGACACTGGCGTCACGCGCGCGGCGACTGAACCGCCCGCCAGCACGCCGGCCGTCTTGCCCAGTGTGCGCCGATTGAGCTTGTTGTTCATGCGATCTCCCTTGGATCAACGCTGGTCCTCGTATCTTCACGATACGGACGTTCACTCCTGTCACCCACCGCCCGGTGGGTGAAGCGTGACCGTCAACACCATGCTAGGCAGTGCGACACCGGGAGGTCTGTAAGCTGGCTCACAGTGACGGTGTTCCGGTCAGACCATGGATCGATCTGCCGGGCCGCCGCGGGAGCGTACAACTCCGTCGCTGCTGGTAGCCGCTCACTCACCTGATCTCGCGTATGGGGCGTTCGGGACTCCCACCCAGCAGGGAAGACGCACGCCTTATTGGGCCGCCCCGGCTGACGCCGCCAGGTGTTCCTCCCAGTAGTGATTGGTCTTCGCGACGACGGTGATGACGTTCTTGATCTCCCGGTCGAGCCGGTAGTCCGGGCCGGCCGGGAACCAGAGGGTCTGGTCCTCCCGGCGAACCGTAACGTTCTCGACGACGATGGCGCGGAGCATCCAGATCGCCATCTCCTCGCTGTCGCACAGCATGCCGATCCAGCCCGGCTGCGGGCTGGCGACGGCGGGGCGCCCGGTCACCCGCTCGATCCCCTTGCTCAGTTCGCTCAGCACCCAGGCATAGCGCTCCGGGTCGGACATCGCCGTGGTGGCCGGGACGGGTTCGAGGAGCGTCCCGCGGTGCGGGGCACCGCCGGCCAGCGCCAGCTCGCAGAAGCCGCCCCACATCTCGTCCCAGGCGACCTCGCCGGTCGCGTCGTACTGCAACCCGACCGCGCCCATCGGGGCGGCACTGACCGCCGCCGCCGGGTCCTGGTACCGCGGCGGCAGGATCGCCTCGGTCATCCGCTGCCCGGCCGGACCGGCCGGCGTCGGGCGGTCGTCGGTCCCACCGCCCGAGGCATCGATCTCGATCGTGACTGTCGACAGGTGGCGGACGTGCTGCCGGAGGACGTCCCGGACACGGCCGGTGACGGTGTCCGCATCAGTGCTCTCATCGGTGACGAGCCGCAGTTCGGCCAGGAGCGCATGGCCGACCCAGCGGGCCCGGACGCTCGCGACCTCGGCGACACCGGGGATCTCCATGGCGTAGTCGCGGATCTGCGCGGTCAGGCGCGGGTCGACGGCGTCCATGAGGCGATACCAGATCCGCCGGGTCGCGTCCCGGGCGATGAAGAGGATCGAGACCCCGATGACGAGCCCGACGATGGCGTCGACGACCGGGAAGCCCAGTGCCACCCCGGCCACGGCGATCAGGACGGCGATGGAGGTCAGGCCGTCGATCCGCGCGTGGAGCCCGTCGGCGATCATCGCGTCGGACCCGATCCGGCGCCCGGTCCGGATCTGGAACCAGGCGACGGTCTCATTGCCGATCGCCCCGACGATGGCGGCGGCGGCAACCCACGGCAGGTTGTCGATCGGCTCGGGGTCGATCAGCTTCCCGACTGACTCCCAGAGGATGTAGCCGGCGCTGAAGACGATCGACGCGACGATGAAGATGCCGGCGACGTCCTCGGCGCGGCCGAAGCCGTAGGTATAGCGGGCGGTCGCGACCCGGCGGCCGACGTAGAACGCGACGAGCAGTGGGATGGAGTTCAGGAAGTCGCCCAGGTTGTGGACGGTATCGGCCAGTAGGGCGACACTGCCGCTGAAGGCGACGATGACGAACTGGACGATGGTCGTCAGGCCCAGCGCGACCAGGGCCACCCAGATCGTGCGGATGCCTTCGGCCGTGTTCCCGGCGAGGTCGCCGGGGCCGGCCGCGGCCTCGTCGCCGTGGCCGTGCAGGTGGAAGATGGCCCCGAGCCAGCCGAGCGGGCCGCTCCCGTGGCTGTGGCCGTGAGCGTTGCTGGTGGCGTTCCTGGTGGTTGGGTTCGACGACATGGCGACTGCTCCTCGTCCGACTCGTGCCTGGGGACGAGTCTACGGAGCAGGTGAAACCGGGGGCCGGTTGTTGCGAAGATTGGCAACAACGACCGGAACCAGTACGCGGAGGTGACTGGCCCATGACCCACGATACCCGGCGATGGGAACAGCAGATCAGCCAGGCGGGCTACCGCGTCACCCGCCAACGGGCACTTGTCCTGGATGCCGTCTGCGCGGGACGGGGGCACACGACCCTGACCGAGGTTGCCGGGCGCGTCCGCCGCCGCGACCGCACGGTCAGCCGCTCGACCGTCTACCGGGCGCTGCACATGTTCGTCGCGACCGGCGTGGTCGTCCAGGCCGACACGGGCGACGCCGAGCCGTACTACGAGATCGCCCGCGAGACGCCGCACCACCACCTGCGCTGCCGCGACTGCGGCTGGGAGGGCGAGATCACCGCCGACGATCTGTCCGCGCTGGAGGAGACGGTCCGCGACCGCTACGGGTTCGTGGTCAACACCGACCACCTGGTCCTGTTCGGCCAGTGCGCGGCCTGCCAGTCCCGGAGTCAGTCATAACCCCGGCGACCTCGGCGTTTGCCCGACGATCCAGCCGCGCCGAGCCGGCGAGCGATCTCGGGCCCATCGCCATGGGAGCCTTGGCGCCGGACGTCAGCCGGTCTTCTCGTTCTGATGGAGACGTTCTGTCAGCCAGAGGCGGGCAAGGGTTGACGGCCCGACTCCACGAGCTTCGGCCTGGCGGTCCAGTTCCAGTCGATCAGACTGGTCCAGCTGGACCGTCAAAGGGTCGGACAGATCCGCCGCGACGGTGAGATGGACAGGATTCGACTCCTCGAGAAAGTCGGTCAGATCATGGGTGTCCCAGAACTCCGACTCTTCCTCGATGGAATGGAAGGCGGGGATGCGGCCGTGGGCTGGCGTTGGGTAGCCCAGATCGACGGATGGCTGGCTCATTGCGACGCCCCTTTCCACTGTGCGTGTTCCCTGCGATCCCTGCGGCTTGCCGGGCGGGCGCTCACGACATAGAACGTCGTATCGCGCCCTGAGACCGGACTGACCACCACCGCCAGGAATCGATCCGACGTCGTCAGACCAACGACCAGCAAACGCCCCTTGTAGGTCTCGCGAACGAATGGGGAACTCCTGATAACCTCTTCGGCCGCCTCGGGCAAGACCCCGTGCTTCTCGATGTGATCCCTGTTCCATTCATCCCAGACGAGGTAATCGATCCGCGTGTCGCTCATGTGCAAAGTATAGTCAGCCCACGTCGAATACAGTCCCTATGGATCCCCGCTAACATCAACTCTCGCTTACTCGTCGCTGAAGATTCCCAGGAGCACCTACCCCTCGAACGCCGGGGTGGTGCGGCCCATCGACGGGATGCCCTTGGCGATGGTGACTGGCGGCCGCTTGGTGTCGCGCATCTGGCGGTTGTAGAGGGTGGCGTAGAGGCCGTCCAGCCGGATCAGTTCCTCGTGGCGGCCCTGCTCGACGATCCGGCCGTCGGACATGACGAGGATCAGGTCGGCGTTGCGGACGGTGCTGAGCCGGTGGGCGATCACGATGCTGGTCCGGCCGGACAGGAGCGTCTGGAGCGCCGTCTGGATCAGCGCCTCGGTCCGGGTGTCGATCCGGCTGGTCGCCTCGTCCAGGATCAGGATGCGCGGGTCGACGAGGACCGCCCGGGCGAAGGCGAGCAACTGGCGCTGGCCCTCACTCAGCCCGCCGCCGCCCTCCTCGAGCACGGTCTCGTAGCCCTCGGGCAGCTCGGTGATGAACGTGTCGGCCTGGACCGCGACGGCCGCCGCCTCGATCTCCTCGGGTGTCGCGTCCGGGCGTCCGTAGGCGATGTTGTCCCGGACGGTCCCGGCGAACAGGAACGGCTCCTGCAGCACGAGCGCGATCTGCGAGCGCAGGCTGTCCTTGCGGATCCCGCGGGTGTCGCGCCCGTCGAGCGTGATCCGTCCACCGCCGTCCGGCAACTCATAGAAGCGCGGGATCAGGTTGACCAGCGTCGTCTTGCCGGCGCCGGTCGGCCCGACGATCGCGACCGTCTGACCCGGTCGGATCGTGACGTCGATCCCGTGCAGGATGTCGCGGCCGGGCTCGTAGCCGAAGGTCACATTCTCGAAGCGAAGTTCTCCCTCGACCCGCGTCCCGGCGAGGTCGACGGCGGTGGCCGGGTCGGGCTCCTCGGCCGGGCTGTCGAGGATGTTGTAGATCCGCTCGGCGCCGGCCAGCGACGACTGGGCCTGGGTGTAGACCTGCGAGAGCAGCTGGATCGGCCGGAAGAACGTCTGGACGTAGAGGAGGAAGGCCGCCAGCGTGCCCAGCTCGAGGTCGCCGCGGTAGACCTGCCAGCCGCCGTAGGCCAGCACGATGCCGGTCGCGACGGTGCTGAGCAGGTCGACGGCCGGGGCCAGGGCGGAGCTGATCCGGACGGCGTCGACGTTGGCGACGTAGTTCTCCCGGTTCCGGGCCCGGAACTGGCCGATGTTGAACGTCGCCCGGTTGAACGCCTGGGTCTCCCGGATGCCGCTGATCTCCTCCTGCAGCGAGGCGGTCACGGCACCGGTCGTCTGCCGGGTCAGGCGGTAGGCGATCCGGGCCCGCCGGGAGACGATGCTCGTGGCGAGGCCGAGCACCGGGATGATCGCGAAGGAGACCAGCGCCATCCGCCAGTCGAGGATGACCATCGCGATCATGGTCGCGAACAGCCCGAACACCTGGCCGATCGCCTGGCTGAGCCCCTGGCTGATGAACTGGTTGATCGTGTCGACGTCGGAACTGACCCGGCTGACGAGGTCGCCGATCGGGCGGCTGCCGAAGAACTTCAGGGGCAGCCGCTGGAAGTGGTCGAACAGGCGCTGCCGGAACCCCTGCAGCACGCGCTGGCCGATCGTGCCGACCCGCACGACCTGGAACCGGGTCGCGACGCCGCCGATGAGGGCCAGCGCGACCAGGATGATGGTGTACGTCAGCAGGCCGCCGGAGTCGCCGTCGGTGATCGGACCGTCGATCGCCTGGCCGATCAGGGCCGGCGTCGCGGCCTGGGTGGCCGAACTGATCAGGATCCAGCCGCCGGTCGCCAGCAGCTGCGGCCGGAAACCCCGGAGCTCGCCGACGAGACGGCGGGCGGTCCGGCTGCGGTCCCTCACGATGTCGGCCTCGGCCTCATCGGCGGGCAGGACGACGGTCTGCGCGCGGGCGGCCGTCATCGCTGAGTCCTCCCGTTGGTGGCTGCGGCCACGGCGGCGGGGGCCAGGCGCGAGCCGCTGGCTACGCCGTTACCGGTGCCGTTGCCGGTGCCGTTGGTCGCCACACTCTCTTCGGCGATCTCGTCGACAGTGCTCTCGTCCGGCGCGAAGGCCGTCTCGGTCCCGAGCTGCGAGCCGAGGATGGAGACGTAGAGGTCGCTGTGGGCGAGCAGGTGCTCGTGGGTACCCTGGGCGACGATCCGCCCGGCGTCCATGACGAGGATCACGTCGGCCGATCGGACGGTGCTGACGCGCTGGGCGATGACGAAGGTGGTCTGGCGCCGCTCGGCCAGCAGCCGGTCGATCGCGATCCGGATCTCAGCCTCGGTCGTGGCGTCGACGGCCGAGGTGCTGTCGTCGAGGATCAGGATGGCCCGGTCAGCCAGCAGTGCCCGCGCGATAGCGACCCGCTGGCGCTGCCCGCCGGACAGGCCGACGCCACGTTCGCCGATGATCGTCTCATAGCCGTCGGCCATCGCCTCGATGAACGGGGCGGCCTGGGCGGCGGCGGCGGCGGCCTGGATCTCACCCATCGTCGCGTCCGGGCGGCCGTAGGCGATGTTGTCCCGCACCGTGCCGCTGAACAGGCGCGACTCCTGCAGGACCGGCGCGATCTGGCCGCGCAGGCTCTCCAGCGTGACGTCGCGGACGTCGTAGCCGTCGATCCGGACGGTGCCCTCCGCCGGGTCATGGAAACGGGGGATCAGGTTGACGAGGGTGCTCTTGCCGGAACCGGTCGTCCCGATGATGGCGACCGTCTGGCCCGGCTCGGCGGTGAAGCTGACACCGTGGAGGGCGTCGTGGTTGGCCTCCGGGTAGCGGAACGAGACGTCGTCGAACTGGACACGCCCCTCGACCGGCGGCAGCGGCACGGCGTCCGGCCGGTCGGTGATGGTGACCGGCTCGTCCAGCACGGCGAAGATCCGGACGGCCGAGGCGCCGGCCCGCGGGACTGCCGACCCGAGGAAGCCCAGCGTCAGGATCGGGCCGAGGAGGAAGTTCAGGTACGTGTAGAAGGCGACCAGTTCGCCGACCTGGAGGTCGCCGCCGATGACCTGCTGACCGCCGGCGTAGACGACCGCCAGCGACGCCAGCCCGGCGACGAGGAAGATCGCGCGGAAGTTGGTCGAGAACAGGCTGACGATCTGGATGTTCAGGTCGAACATCGTCGCGTTGTGGCCCCGGTAGCGGGCCCGCTCGCGCTCCTCGCCCCGGAAGGCGCGGATCGTCCGGAGCCCGACGAGGTCCTCCTGGAGGGTGGAGTTGAGCTGCCCGAGGGCAGCCTGGATCCGGGTGAACAGCGGCGCGATGCTGGTCCCGAAGCGGCCGAGCAGGCCGAAGATGATCAGGATCGAGACGAAGGTGATCAGGGCCAGCTGCCAGTTGACGACGAAGAGCAGGATCACGATCGCGACGATCTGGACGATGGCCCAGACGATGTTCACGAAGCCGTTGCCGGTCACGAAGCGGACCTGCTCGATGTCGCTGGTGGCGCGGGTCAGGAGCTGCCCGGTCGGGGTGCGGTCGTGGAAGGCGAAGCCGAGCTGCTCGACCTTGACGAAGAACTCGTCACGGAGGTCCAGGGCGACCCCCTGGGAGCCGCGCTCCGCGTAGAACCCCTGGACGAAGGACCCACCGCCGCGCAGGAGGGCGAGGCCGAACATGCCCGCGACGGCGAGGGCGATGACCTGGCCGTCGCGGGTGGCGATTCCGGAGTCGATCACGATCCGGATCAGCTGCGGGGCGAGCAGGTTGGCGACGGTGACGACGAGCACCGCCACGAGGGCGGCAATGACGTTGCCCCGGTGCGGGCGGAGATAGCCGAACGCGCGCCGCAGGGCCGCGACCATGCCGATCCCGGGCTGGCCATGACCGGCCTCCGCCGCCGGGCCACCCGGACCGGACGGGGACGCGCCACGCCGCCGGCGAGCCATCACCACGGTCGGGCCGCCGGTCGTCCGGGGAAGTGGCTGGGGCTGGTCACGGGGTGGCGGTCCTTGTCTGCGTGTCGTCACTGGAGAGCCGGTCGGGCGCGGGAACCCTGTCCCGCAAGGGTAGCGCAGCCGACAGGCGATCGCACTGGCCGGACGGGCAGGGCTGACCGGTCCTCGACGTGCGATGCTGGTTGGAGAAATCCTCGCACGTCCGACCCGGCCGGTTCGCCCGGTCCGCGGGCCCCCGCCCGTGCGCCCGACGAACAGCCCAGGGCTGACCATTGATCTTCCATAGAGAGGGACCCTGCCCATGTCCACCGCTCCGGACCACAGCACTACCAGTCAGACCGGCAACGGCCTGCTCATCGTCCTCGCCCACCCCGACGACGAGGCCTTCGGGCTGGCTGGGACGATCAGCCTGCTTCGGGCCCGCGGCGTCCCGGTCACGCTGATCACCGCGACGCGGGGCGAGGCGGGTGAGATCCTCGTCACGGAACTGGCGACGCGGGACTCCCTCGGCGCCGTCCGGGAGAAGGAGTTGCGCGACGCGATGGCCCTCGCCGGGGTGGACGACATCCGGCTGCTCGGCTACCGCGACTCGGGGATGGCCGGGACCCCGGAGAACGACGACCCACGGTCGCTCGTCCGGGCGCCGGCCGGTGAGGTGGTCTCGATGATCGCGATGACGATCCGCGACGTCCGTCCGGCCGCGGTCATCACGTTCGGCGCCGACGGGATCTACGGCCACCCTGACCACATCGCGATCCACCACCACGCGACGGCGGCGGTCGCGCTGGCGGCCGACGAAGGAGCCCCGGTCGGACTGGGCGAACCGTGGCGGGTGGCGAGCCTGTACTACAACGCCCTGCCCCGGGAGCGCGTCCAGCGGATGGCCCAGCGCGCCGATGGCCCGTTCCGCTCCCTCTCCGCCGAGGAACTGGCCAACCTGGGGACGCCCGCCCGGGAGATCACCGTCACGATGCCGGTCGCCGACGTGGTCGAGACCAAGGAGCGGGTCATCCGGCTCCACCGGACGCAGATCGACCCGCGTGGCCCGTTCGCCGGCCTGGACCGTGAGCAGGTGAAGCTCATCATGTCGTGGGAGTTCATGCGCCGGGTCGACCTGCCCTGGAGCCCCGCCGACAACCCGGCCCGAGACCCGGTCGCCGAGCTCCTCGCCTCCCGGCAGCCCGACGTCGAGGCGGTCATCCGGGACCTGGAAGCGGTCTGACCCTGAACGCCCGGCCCCCAGGGGCCTCGGCCGGCGACCACCGGCTCCGCACCAGGCGAGGTATCACCGGGTGTGACGACACCCTCGGCGATGGTCCAGCCAACCGTCTCCCGGTCCGCTCCATCCGACCGCGCCGCCATCCCGGCCCGACCGACCCGCTCGTGGGCGGCCAATCCGCCGGTCTCGTTCTGTCCTGGCTGCCCGTCGCCCCCTTCCA
>CADCWK010000030.1 GCA_902806375.1 uncultured Thermomicrobiales bacterium | reverse complement strand
CGGCGCCGGGCAGACACGGATTGCGGACCCAGAGGACAGACCGATGACTGACCAGTATCCCGACCGGCCTTGGCCCGCCACGACCCGACGATCCCCCGCGCCGGCGCCGCGACCCCAGCGCCCGTTCCATCCCGTCATGGCACGCCACCGCCCGGCACGCCACCGCCCCCTCCTGCCCCTTGGCGCCATCCTCGGCATCATGATGGCGCTCGTCCTTGCCGGCAGCGGCGTGCTCAACCAGGTGGCCAGCGCCGCCACCGATCTCCTCGGTAGTCAGACCGGGACGGCGACCGTCGCCGCCCAGGACGCTGGCACGGCGACTGATCTCTCCGTCGAAGAGGTCGCCGACGCGGCCAGCGCGGCCGTCGTCACCGTCACCACCTTCGGTGACGCGACTTCCCAGACCGGGATACCTGGCTTCGGCCAGGCACCGGAGGGCACCGCCACCGAGCAGCCACTCGGGACGGGTTCCGGCTTCGTCTGGGACGCCGACGGCCACGTCATCACGAATGCCCACGTCGTCAGCGGCGGTGAGAGCTTCCAGGTGACCTTCCTGGACGGGACGACCGTCGACGCCACGCTCGTCGGCTCGGACGTCTACGCCGATGTCGCGGTCCTGCGGGTCGAGCTCGAAGCGGGCCAGTCGCTGCCCGCCGTCGCCACGATCGGCACCTCCGCCGACGTCGCCGCCGGTGAGGGCGTCGTCGCGATCGGCAGCCCGTTCGGCGAGCTGACCAATACCGTCTCCCAGGGCATCGTCGGCGCCAACGGTCGCTCCCTGCCCGCCGCGGCCGGCGTCTACGACCTGACTGACCTGATCCAGCACGACGCACCGATCTACTCCGGCAACTCGGGCGGCCCGCTCCTGGACCTGTCCGGCGAGGTGATCGGGATCAACGTCGCCACTCTCCAGGACACGCAGACCGGCCAGACCTCCGGCATCGGCTTCGCGCTCTCGATCGACTCCGTCCGGGGCGTCATCGACCAGCTCATCGCCGATGGTTCCGTGGACCGCCCGTACCTCGGCATCCAGTCGCAGGTCACCGAATCCGGCGCGCAGGGTGTGGTCGAGGTCGAGGCCAATGGCCCGTCCGACGGCACCCTCCAAGCGGGTGACCTGATCACCGGGATCGGTGGTACCGCGATCGGCTTCGAGACCCCGTTCCTCAACGAACTCTTCGCCTACTCCCCTGGCGACACCGTCGACCTGACGATCCAGCGTGACGGCGAGGAGCAGACGGTCAGCGTCACCCTCGGCGAGCGGCCGGTCGAATCGGCCGCCTGATCCCTGCCCCGATCCCCCTCCTGGTCCGGCCGGACTGTCCCCCAGGTCCGGCCAGGCCGTTCACCCGATCCGCCCAGCCACCCGCGCCCCGGTCCCGGCGTCACCCAGCCAGTGACCACCCACGACCAGACCGGAGCGCGAGATGCGGATCATCCCACCCTCTTCCAGGACGGCGGCACCGACCCACGCGGTCGGTGCCGCCGTCGCCGCGTTCCAGCGGCCGGACCGCCAGCCCGGCGCTGGTACTATCGGGAAGGACACGAACGATGCTGCGCGAGCGGTCCATGGCGGCAGGAGCGGCAAGACGCGAGGTCGAGGCGATGCCGGGTCCATCCGAGGACGAGCGATTCGAGGGCGCGACCGTGCTGGTCGTCGAGGACGAGCCGGGGATCGCTGGGTTCGTCCGGCGCGGCCTGGTCTTCGAGGGCTTCGCCGTCGAGTTGGCCCGGGACGGCCGCGCTGGCCTCGACGCCCTGCGCGAGCGGCGCCCGGATGTCCTCGTGCTGGACCTGATGCTCCCCTACGTCGACGGGCTCGAAGTCTTGCGCCGGGTGCGGGCAGCCGAGCGGGCCGAGCACCTCGCGCCGTTGCCCGTCATCCTCCTGACCGCCCGCGACGCCGTCGCCGACCGGGTGACCGGGCTGGAGGCCGGCGCCGACGACTATCTCGTCAAGCCGTTCGCCTTCGAGGAACTGGCAGCCCGCCTCCGGGCGCTGCTGCGTCGGTCGCGGCCGGACGAGGTGGGCGTGGCCAGTGGTCTGGCGTACTCCGACCTGCGGCTGGACGTCGGGTCCCGGGTCGTGCGGCGGGGCGAGCGGGCGATCGACCTGACGCCGCGGGAGTTCGACCTGCTGGCGCTGCTGCTCCAGCATCCCAACCAGGTGCTGACCCGGTCGCTGATCATGGACCGGGTCTGGGGGGCGGATTTCTACGGTGACAGCAACGTGCTGGAGGTGTTCATCGCCAGCCTCCGTCGTCATCTCGAGAGCGGTGGCGAGCCGCGGCTGATCCAGACCGTCCGGGGCGTCGGCTACGTCCTCCGGGCCGAGCGGTGACGACCTGATGACGGCGATCGGCGACCTCGTCCACAGCGTCCGCTTCCGCCTGACGGTCTGGTATGGCTCCCTCATGGTGGTCTTCATGCTGCTGGCCGGGTTCGGCGGCTGGACGCTGATGGGCACCTGGCTCCGGAGCGACCTGGACGACCAGTTGCGGGCCAGCGCGCAGACCTACTCCGACCCGGCGACTCTGACCGACGTCTTTCGCGACACGACGACGGTCGCTGATCGGGGTGCCTCTGGTCCGGTGGAGGGCAAGGCCGGTTCGGACAAGTACCAGTCGCTGATCGTCCAGGTCACCGACGGGACCGGATACACCCCGATCACGCCGTTCGACTGCGCCATACCGTACAGCCTGCCAGCCGACGCGCCGACGGGGACGATCAAGTTCTCGACCCAGACGGCCTGCGGGGATACGTTCCGGGTCCTGGCGGTGAGCGAGATCTTCGTCGATCTCCGGACCAACGACGTGAACACGCTGGTGCTGGCGCAGTCCCTGACGCCGATCACCGATACGCTGGAGACGCTGCGCGAGTTGCTCCTCGCGATCGGTGCCCTCGGCATCCTGCTCGCGCTCCAGGGTGGCTGGCTGATCGCGGGCCGTGCCCTCCGGCCGATCAGTTCCGTGACGGAGACGGCGTCGACGATCGCCGAGAGCCCCCGGACGGACCGTTCACTGGCCGGCCGGCTGCCCGTGCCGCGGGGCAACGACGAGGTCGCCCAGCTGACCATGACCTTCAACCGGATGCTCGACCGGGTCGAGGGCGAGTTCGGCCGTCGGCAGCGGTTCGTCGCCGACGCCTCCCACGAGCTGCGGACGCCGCTGGCCGCGATCCGGGGCAACCTGGACGTCCTCTCGATGCAGCTCCAGCGTCGGCCGGCGGGGTCAGCGGGAGCGGACGCGGTCGACGACCCCGCGCGGCAGGAGTCGATCGCCGAGGGGTTCGCGGATCTCGACCGCGAGGCACGCCGGATGGCACGTCTGCTGGACGACCTGCTGTTCCTCGCCCGCGCCGACGACCAGCACGCCCCGGTCGCCAGCCCCGTCCAGCCAGTCCAGCTCGATACCCTGGTCGAACAGACGGTCCGGGCGGCGACCGGACTCGCTTCAGGCCAGCGGCTGGAGACGTCCGTCGTTCCGGTGACCGTCACGGGCGATCGCGACCGCCTGGCACAGGTACTGTGGGTCCTGCTCGACAACGCGCTCCGGCACACCGGCCCCGGTCACCGCATCCTCGTCTCGGTCGACCGGGAGGACACCACCGCCGTCGTCTCCGTCCACGACGAGGGCAGCGGGATCGCCCCGGAAGACCTCCCGCACGTCTTCGACCGGTTCTACCGTGCCGACGGGGCCCGCAGTCGCGACTCGGGCGGGTCCGGGCTGGGGTTGTCGATCGCGCGGACGATCGTGGAGCAGCACGGCGGCGGGATCACGGCCAGCAGTGTTCCGGATGAAGGCACGACGTTCACGGTGCGGCTGCCAGCGGCGTGATCCCAGGACCAGGATCCACCCTGCCACCGAGCGGGGCGGCACTGGCAGGAACAGAGCGTCAGACGAGGATGGCTGCTGGACGGGCTGGAAGCAGACCGAGCTGACCCATCAACCCCATCGTGTCCATGACGTGCCAGAGTTCGGCATTGCGGCCATCGACGATCCGCATCAGGTGCTGGTGCGCTACCCGGATCGGGCGACCAGTTGCCGGAATCGTCGGCGGCCCGCCCGGCGGCAGGAGCGGAGCTGTCAGCGGTCCAGTGTGAGTGCCGGTCATGGTGCTGTGGAGGGCTACCCACTCGCCCTCTCCGATCATCTGGTCGATCGCGAAATGAAGATCGGGGAAGGCCGTTCGCATGGACGTGACGACGGCCTTGAGATGCTCCGGGAAAGACGGTTCGTTAGGGTGCTGGTGATCGCGGGTACGGGTGTCGCTCGTCTCATCGATCACGTCGAGACGACCCTGGTTGAACGCCTCATCGAACACCCGCTGGACGATCGCCTTGTTGGACTCGACGGTCATGGCACTCCTCTTTCATCCGACGACACATAGGACGAATGTATACTCCGAGTATGAGTGCACCTGTCAATCCCCCCGGAGGCAACCGGCGTTACGACGCGACGAACCGCCGCCTCGCCGCTGAGCGGACGCTGGAGCGGATCCTCGCGTCCGCCGAGACCACATTTCTGGGGCGTGGCTACGCCGCGTCCACCATGGCCAGGATCGCGGCCGGCGCCGGGGTCGCGGTCGACACGGTCTACGCCGTCGGCGGGTCCAAGCCGATGCTGTTTCGGAGCCTGATCGAGCGGGCGATCTCCGGGGCTGACGGAGCACTCGCGCCAGATCAGCGTGACTACGTGATCGAGATGAGGGCCGAACCCGATCCGGCCCGAAAGCTGGCCCGCTACGCCCGGGCGATCCGGGAGATCCAGGCCCGGCTGGCGCCACTGTTCCTCGTGCTGCGGGAGGCCTCGCGGGCGGAGCCGGCGCTCGGCGAGCTCTGGGCGGAGATCGCCGAGCGACGCGCCGCGAACATGCGGCTGCTCGTCGCGGATCTGATGGCGGCTTCGCCACTGCGTCCCGGCCTGTCCATCGAGGATGCGGCCGATATCCTCTGGGCCACGAACTCGCCCGAGTTCTACGTCCTGCTGGTCTACGAACGCGGCTGGGAGCCGGACCGGTTCGAGGCGTGGCTCGTGGAGCTCTGGGTCGGGTCGCTGCTGCCCGACTGACGACCCTGGCCTGACCTGGACTGGCGGGGACTTACTGTCCCATCAGTGAGCGATGGCGAGGGGCACAAGCGTCGGCCGACCGATCCGGAGCGGTTCCAGCGCGACAGGTGTCGTCCCGGTCACCGCCGCTTCGGCCAGGAGCTGCCCGACGCGCGGCCCGTAGGGCATCCCGTGGCCGCAGAAGCCGCCCGTGACCCAGACGCCCGGCAGGTCCGGCGCAGCGTCGGCGACGGGGAGATAATCCGAGGTGAAGGCCATCGGCCCCGCCCAGCGCTGCGCGACCTGCAGCCCGCCCAGTTCCGGGAACAGGCGGGGGAGGACGCCCTCGATCGAGGCGATGACGTCTGGGGTCGGTTCGAGGTCGCGGACGCCGAGGTCACCGTTGGCCGCGTCAGCCCGGCAGCCGCCGATGACGATCGAGCCGTCCGGCGTCTGCTGCCAGTACTCGCCGCTCGGCGTGATGGACGCGGCGAGACCGGTCGTGAAGACAGGCGGGATCGGCTCGTAGGCGAGGATCTGACCTCGCACCGGCACGACGACACCGGCAAGCGCGGGAACGATCTCGTCGCTCCAGGCGTTGATCGCGACGACGACGCGCCCAGCACGGATCGGTCCGGCCGTGGTCTCGACCCGCGTCCCATCTCCCGCGGTCACGAGGGCCGTTACCCCGGCATGGCAGAGCCGGGCGCCGTGCCGGCGGGCAGCCGCGGCCAGACCGGCCAGGTAGCGCATCGAGTGAAGCTGACCGCCGTCACGGGAGAACCAGGCGGCACCGACGATCTCCGGGCCGAGGGGCGTCGCGATCGCGCCCTGCGTGGTCGCCCGGTCGACGATGTCGCCGACGAAACCGTCGGCGTGCATGGCGGCGATGTCGCGCCCCATGTCGTCGAGGTCCGCTTCGGTGAGGGCGAGACTCAGGATGCCGGGCGCGCGGTGGTCACAGGCGATCTCCTCCTCGTCGAGCACGCGCTTGACGAGCGCCTGACCCTCGAGGGTCAGGCGCCAGAGCTCGCGGGCGGTCTCATGCCCATACCGGTCGATCGCGTCGCGGTAGCCGACTGCCGTCCCGGAGCCGACGAAGCCACCGTTGCGGCCGGTCGCGCCCCAGCCGATCCCGGTCCGCTCGACCAGCGTCACCGCGACGCCGGCCCGTGCCAGCCAGTAGGCGGTCCAGCAGCCGAGCAGGCCGCCCCCGACGACGACCACATCGGCTTCACTCGGGAGAGGATCGTCCGGGACCGGCATCGTGGCGGTCGCGTGCCAGTACGATCCTGAGGCGACGGTCTGAGAACTGGTCATCGTTCCTCCGTGGTCTGACCCTCGTCGGTCAGTGGGGTGTCTCACGCCTGGATGTAGGGGCGAAGCTTGCCAGCCGGGCGGTCCTGGTCACGTCAGGTCGAAGTGGACGGGGTTGTTCCTGGAAGACCATTATCGCCCAGCGGGGAGAAGGCCGCCGCGGAGGCCGGGCTGGCCAGCTTGGCCCCTATGGGACGGGTGCCACCCGGCAAATCGGCTGTTCGCCAGTCGACTGGCCCCGTCAGATCTTTCCATCGCGCCGCTCCGCGCCGTCTCTTAGTCCGGTTCTTGAGGACCGGGCATTGCCCGATGGCCACTCCTAAACCTGCGGGATCAGCCCCTCAGCGACGGGGTCGAGGTCGCTGATGGTCCGGCCGACGGGGTCCTGGTCGGCGGGAAGGTTCCGGAGGGCGGGGAACAGGACGACGTCGCGCAGGGTGTCCTGGTCGGTCAGCACCATCGCCAGGCGGTCGATGCCGATCCCGACGCCCCCGGTCGGCGGCATCCCGTACATCAGGGCGTTGACGTAGTCGGCGTCGATCGGCATCGCCTCGTCGTCTCCCGCCGCCTTGTCCTGGTCCTGGGCGCGGAAGCGGGCGAGTTGGTCGAGCGGATCGTTCAGCTCGGTGAAGGCGTTGCCGATCTCTCCCCCGCAGAAGAACGGCTGGAACCGCTCCGCGTGGGTGGGGTCGTCTGGTCGCCGCTTGGCGAGTGGCGAGAGGGCGACCGGGTAGTCATAGAGGATGACTGGCTGGACGATGTGCGGCCGGACGAACTGCTTGAGCAACTCGTCGACGATCTTCGGCCAGACCGTGTCGGTCGCGACGTCGGCACCGGCCGCGCGGGCGGCGGCCAGCAGCGACGGCTGCTCGGAATGGTCGACATAATCGACGCCACAGCCATCGATGATCGCCTGGCGCAGGGTCTTGCGCGGCCATGGGGCCGACATCTCGATCGTCTGGCCGCGCCATCCAAAGCGCGGCTCGCCGTGGACCGCGACGGTGGCGGCGACGATCAGCGACTCGACGATCCCCATCATGTCGGTGTAGTCGGCGTAGGCCTGGTAGAACTCCAGCATCGTGAACTCAGGCGAGTGGAAGCGGTCGATGCCCTCGTTGCGGAAGTCCTTGCAGATCTCGTAGACGCGCTCATAGCCGCCGACGATCAGCCGCTTCAGGTAGAGCTCGTCGGCGATGCGCAGGTAGAAGGTCTGGTCGAGCGCGTTGTGCCGCGTCGTGAAGGGCCGCGCCGCGGCGCCGCCGTAGAGCGGCTGGAGGGTCGGCGTCTCCACCTCGAGGTAGCCGCGCCCGTCCAGCTCACGCCGGAGCGCCGAGACGATCCGGGCGCGGGCGACGAACACCTGCCGGACCTCGTCGTTACTGAGCAGGTCGGCGTAGCGGCGCCGGTAGCGGGTCTCGACGTCGGTCAGGCCGTGCCACTTCTCCGGCGGAGCGTTGAGCGCCTTGCTCAGCATCCGGATCGCCGTGACGCGGAGGGACACCTCGCCGGTCCGGGTCCGGAACAGCTGGCCGGTCGCCTGGACGAAGTCGCCGAGGTCGTAGAGCCGGAGGACGTCCTCGAACGGCTCGTCGCCGAGGTCGTTCTTGCGCAGGTAGAGCTGCAGGCGGCCGGAGCCGTCCTCGACCGGCATGAACAGGCTCTTGCCCATCTGCCGCTGGGCGACGATCCGGCCGACCACGGTGACCGGCTCCGCCAGGTTCCCGTCGGCGTCGAGGCCACTCGGCTCGGCCGTCTCGGCGACGGTGAATGCCTCCAGCGCTGCTGCGGCCGTGTGAGTCCGCTCGGCGGTGGTGGGGTAGGGGTCATGCCCCTGCTCGCGGAGCCGGGCGACCTTGGCGAGACGGACCTGTTGCAGTTCGGAGAGGGGCATCGGGCGTCCTGACTGGGTGATGGCGGGTGGGGACGGGCGACCCGCGACGGAGGATGTCCGCCCGGGCTCGGCTGGGTCGGGATGTGCCCGGCCTGGCGCACGCATGGGATCATGCCCAATCGCTGGCCGTTCGTCCACCTTGCCGTGGGACGCCAGTCGCCGGAGAGGGGAGTCGCCGCCATGGATGCCCAGCAGCTCTACCGGATCCGGCTGGCCTGGGGGGCCGAGGGTCTGCGCCGGTTGGCCCCGGTCTCGGACGTCATCGTGATCGTCGACGTCCTGAGCTTCTCGACCGCCGTCGACGTGGCGGTCGGGCGCGAGGCGACGGTGATCCCCTGGCGCTGGCGCGACGACACCGCCCGGCAACGGGCGGCGGAGATCGGGGCGACGCTGGCCGTCCCGCGCCGGGAACTGAGCGGCGAGACCCCGTACGCACTGTCGCCCGCGTCGCTCACCGCGATCCCGGCCGGGACGCGTCTGCTCCTGCCCTCGCCCAACGGCTCGACGCTGGCCACGATCGCCGCGTCGAGCGGGGCGGTCGTGCTGACTGGGTGCCTCCGGAACGCGACGGCGGTCGGGCTGACGGCCCACCGGCTGGGGCGGCGGGTGACGGTCGTCGCGGCCGGCGAGCACTGGCCGGACGGAGCGGGCTGGCGACCGGCCCTCGAGGACCAGCTCGGGGCTGGGGCGATCCTGGACGCGATCGGCTTCGACCCGTCGCCGGAGGCCTGGCTGGCCATCGCCGCGTTCCGGGCGGCCGGTGCGCAGGCGGCGACGCTGATCGCCGACGGCGAGTCCGGCCGGGAGTTGCGCGAGGCGGGCTTCGGCGCGGACGTGGAGATCGCGACCGCCCATGATGTCAGCCAGGTCGTCCCGCGGCTCATCGACGGCGCATTCGTGGACGCCCGGGCCTGGACCCGGGAATGAGCCACCGCTACTTGCCGCCGGGGAAGGTCCGGACGAAGTCGATGATCCGGATCCAGGTCGGCGTGACGCGGACGAGGACCATCGACGTGTGGTCCCTGCGGACGTTGGCTTCCCATTCGGCCATGCGGTCTTCCCCGACGATCCGCCGGGACGCCTCCACGTACTCAGCCGGGACTCCCTCGACGGTCTCCATCGTCACCACGCCGCGGACCAGGAGGATGTGCGGCAGGAACGTCTCGGTGTCGATGGTCATGGCGACGCGTGGGTTCGCGGCGAGCGCCTCCAGTTTCGGAGCGGTCGTCCACGTCGCGAAGACGAACGCCTCGCCGTTCCACAGGTAACTGACCGGGATGACCCGGGGGGAACCATCCAGGGCGACGTAGGCGAGCCGGGCCGGGATGGGTGCCTGGAGCAGCCCCTGCACGACCGGGTCGTTGTCCATGAGATCCACGATCTCTTCGTACTTCACGGTGGTTCCTCTCGCCTCCAGCGGTCAACCCGGCGAGAGCTCGGCACTCCCCGCACCAGAACATGTTATCTGCACGTACACCGGCTCGCTTCTTCGATCTTGCCGGGATGGGGCGAGAGGGGCCGTCCTGGGCCATGTCGGTCAGTCCAGGTCGAGCAGGGCGGAACCGGGCCGGCGTCAGGCGCGTTCAAGCCCGGGAGACTGGCGCATCGGCTCCGATTCGGCGCCGTTGACCCGCTCTCGCGGACCAACGTATACTTGTCCGGATCGGGCATCACGGTGCGCGGTCATGGTGCCCACGGACATCCATGCGGACCCGAGAGCGGGACGCGTCCGGGGCTGGTCTCTCAACTGGGAAGTCTATTGAACGCCGGCAGTACATCGACCGATTGCGAACGAATCCCGGTCTGATCGCCGACGAGCCACCCTGTGTGCGCCCGCCCCGGTCCGGCCGGGGCAAGTGACGGCCCGCCCGGGTCCGTCCGGAGGCGACACGCATGTCCTTCACTCCCGAGAGCAACACGCCCACATCCGCCCGCGGCGTCAACCGCACGCCTGCCTCGCGTCGCTTCATCATCAGCGCCGATGGCCAGGGCACCGTAATCCGCACCACACCGGTCTCCCGCCCGGCCCCGCGCATGCAGGCCGTCGTCCCGGCGACCCCACCCGTCGAGACGGCCGCTGAGGACCGTCGTCACCTCATCCACATGCGCCGTTTCCTCCGGACCGCCCTGGACCGGACGCACCGCTAGCCGACCGGCTCCCATAGGGCTCATCCATGCAGCAGACGACTGTGGAAGCAGGGTCGTCCCTGCTCGATGACCTCCGCGCGACGGTGGCGGATGGCGACGGGGCGAGAGCGCAGGCTCTCGCCCGTCTCATGCTCGAGCAGGACGCCCTCGCCCTGCTCGAACACCTCACCGGGCCGGAACTGACTCGCCTGTTCGCCATTCTCGGGGATGAGGTGCTCGCCGAGCTGATCGGCCGGCTGGACGAGCGCGACGCCGCCCGGATCCTCTCCCGCATGTCGACCGCCCAGGCGGCCGACATCCTCGAGGAGATCGACCCCGACGACGCGACCGACATCCTCGCCGAGATCGAGTCCTCCGTCGCCGAGGGACTCCTGATCGAGATGGAGCCGGAGGAGGCCGCGGAAATCCGCGACCTCATGAGCTACCCGCCCCAGTCGGCGGGCGGCATCATGACGCCGGCCTTCGTCGCGGTCCTGCCCAACCTCCGCGCCGACCAGGCCGTCACGGCGCTGCGCCGGGTGGCCGAGGAGGCCGAGACGGTCAACTACGTCTACGTCTGCGATGACCAGACGCGGCTGCTCGGTGTCCTGTCGCTGCATGCGCTGGTCCTCACGGCCCCGTCGACGCAGGTCCGGGACCTGATGATCCGGAACCCGATCCGCGTGCCGGTGCTGGAGGACCAGGAGATCGCCGCGCGGCTGCTGACCGAGCACGACCTCCTCGCCCTGCCCGTCGTCGGAGACGACAATCGGTTGCTCGGCATCATCACCGCCGACGACGTCCTCGACGTCTTCGAGGACGAGGCGACGGAGGACATCACCCGGCTCGGTGGTGCCTCGCCGCTCAACGAGCCCTACCTGCGCTCCTCACCCTTCCGTCTGTTCCGCTCGCGAATCACCTGGCTGATCGTGCTGTTCCTCGCCCAGTTCGGCTCGGTGGCCGTGCTGGAGGG
>CADCWK010000029.1:10104-11431 GCA_902806375.1 uncultured Thermomicrobiales bacterium | reverse complement strand
TGCCCGCCACCGGCAGACGATCAAGCGGACACCACGCCCGGCGTCTTCGCCGGGCCGATAGCGTGTCGCACAGGTCTGTCACCTCACGCGCCGCCAATTGTACGTTCATCACCTGGGACGCTTCCGCTGAGACCAGACAGGTTTGCTCCGGTTGTCACTGGTCGGAGAAGGAGATCGCCCTGACCGGGACCACCGAATGGTCACCACCCGACCAGCCCGAGGATCTCGACGGCGAGCTCCTCCGGGGTCCGGTCGTCCGTCCCGACGACATGATCCCCGACCCCGTTCCGTCCCATGATCTCCGTCAGCTCCGGGGCGCGGCGGAGATGCCACGCCAGGCTCTCGCCCGACTCCCGCCCCCGGAGCCGGGCCGCGACCGTCCCGGGTCGGACGGTCAGCCGGACCACGGTCAGCTCGCCGCCGGGGATCGACGCCGCGATCGCTGCCCGGCCGGCGGCGTCCTCGATGACGTAGGGCAGGACCAGCCGCCCGGCCCCGGCCGCGACGAAGTTCCGACAGACCGCGGCCAGGTTTGCCATCGTCAGCCCGGCATGGAACGGGTCGTCGGCGGGCCGGGGGAAGCACTGGGCGAGCTGGTCGACGTCGACCCAGGCGTGGGCGACGTCGCGCCGCTCCATCTCAGCCGAGATCGCCGCCGCGACGGTCGTCTTGCCGGCCCCGACCGGGCCAGTCACGATCAGCACCGGGATCGTCATCGGTCAGCCCTCGTCACGGTTGAGCTCTGGCTGGCAGCCGGAGCGACAGTCGCATATGGGCGTTGGGTGCGTCCATCGATCGGCACTGCTACGGGAATGGCCCGTCTGCGAGCATAACCGGTCCCCGAAAAGGCACAATAGGCCCAGCAGCAGCGTGCGACAGCGCCTGACACCCCACCACCGTTGGTGACGCACGATCAGCGCGTCGCCCGCCGGGCATGGGCGGGACGACGTGCAGGCATCAGTTTCCCCCAGGGGAACCGGCGACAGACAGGAAGCAGACAGACGATGACGAGCGGCGGACCCAACGGCACGGCCGTGACCGACGAGACCCAGACGGCGGCGACCGGCACCAGCGACAGCGCGAACGGCACCAGCGACGGGGCCAATGGGACGGGACTGACCGAGCCGACCGCCGCGGTGGTCCCGGCCACCCCGGTGGCCGCCCAGCCAGCCGGCATCATCGCCCGCGAGGAGGTCCGCGCCCGCGAGGCGATCCGGCGGGCGGTCGTCGGGCTGAACCTGACCGGAGGCGCCGACCGCTTCATCGACCTGCGCTCGCTGCCGTTCGCCGGGACGTGGGGCGCCGCGACGACGGTCGCCCGCGCCCT
>CADCWK010000029.1:0-10094 GCA_902806375.1 uncultured Thermomicrobiales bacterium | reverse complement strand
CTCGTCACCGCCGAGCTCGAGGCGGCCGGGGAGACCGAGGGCCTCTCCAAGAAGGAACTCAAGCGCAAGGTCAACGAGCGCATCCCGGAGGCGTCCCAGCGGGTCGCCGAGTCGATCCGCGACGCGCTGCTGGCCGACCCCGAGGTCACCTTCAGCTCCGTCGAGGCCGTCAACGGCTACGTCAACATCTCGTTCGACGCCTCCGCGATGGCGCTCAGCCTGATCGGCGAGGTCCTGCGGGGCGGCACCGACTACGGGCAGGGCGCGCCGGTCGACGAGCTCGTCATGGTCGAGCACAGCCAGCCCAACACCCACAAGGCCTTCCACGTCGGCCACCTGCGCAACACCAGCCTCGGCGTCGCGGTCAGCCGGATCCTGGCGCGGGCCGGCTACCGCGTCATGGACGCCACCTATATCGGCGACATCGGCCGCCACGTCATCCAGTGCCTGTGGTGCTACGAGCAGTTCCACAAGGGGCAGGAGCCGGACGACCTCCTCCAGCGCGGTCGCTGGCTGGGTGAGCTCTACGCCGAGTCCGAGCGCCGACTGCGCTACCGCCAGTCGGTCCTCGACTTCATGACCCTGCTGGCGAAGGAGGACTACGCCTTCATCGCCAGCATCGACCGCTCGCTGAAGTACCTCTGGCGGTCGATCCCGACCGAGACCGGCGAGGACATCGGCTACTTCCTCCACCGCTTCACCCACGCGGGGGAGATCAAGGAGGCCGAACTCAGCGACCCCAATATCGTCGTCGCCTTCTGGCCGATCATCGGCGACCACCTCCGCGACCAGGTCGAGAACCCCAAGCCGCTGATCCTGGTCGACGGGCAGGCCGAGCCGACCACCACGCCCGAGGAGCGCCTCGCGACCTGGACCGAGCTGGCCGCCAACATCGAGGAGTGGTGGCCGCGAGGCGCGGAGTGGCGCGAGCAGATGGCCGCCACCTGGCGCCGCTGGGAGGCCCGCGAGCCGGAGTTCGTCACTCTCTGGCAGGAGACACGGGAGTGGAGCCTGGTCGAGTTCCGCCTCATCTTCGCGGAGCTCGGCGCCCGCTTCGACGAATGGTTCTTCGAGAGCCAGGTCGAGGAGCCCGGCAAGCTGATCGTGCAGGAGCTGCTGGAGCGCGGCATCGCCGAGGTCAGCGACGGCCTGCCGGTCGTCAAGATCGACGAGAAGCTCGGGCTGGAGACGGAGACCTACCGGACGCTGCCGATCCTCCGCTCGGACGGGACGTCGCTCTACGCGACCAAGGACCTCGCCCTGACGAAGCTGAAGTTCGACGACTACCACGTCGACCGCGCGCTCTGGGTGGTCGATGTCCGGCAGTCGCTCTACTTCCAGCAGATTGTCAAGGTGTTGGAGCTCTGGGGCTTCGAGCAGGCGAAGCGGGCCGGCCACATCGTCTACGAGTTCGTCGCGCTGCCGGAAGGGGCGATCTCCTCGCGCAAGGGCAACGCGCCGCTCTACGACGACGTCCGGACGCTGGTCCTGAACCGGGCCAGCGAGATCATCGCCGAGAAGAACCCGGACCTCGCCCCGGAGCGGGCGGCCGAGGTCGCCAGTCAGGTCGCGATCGGGTCGCTGAAGTACGCGATGCTGGCGCGGGACAACAACAAGGTGGTGATCTTCGACGTCGACGAGGCGCTCAGCTTCGACGGCCACTCCGCCCCGTACATCCAGTACGCCCACGCCCGGGCCTGCCGGATCATGGAGCGGGCCGAGATCGACCACGCCGCGGCGCTGGCCCGGCTGCCGGAGACGCGGTTCGAGACGGTCGAGCCGTCCGAGCTCGACCTGCTCCAGCAGATCGCCGCCTACCCGGAGTGGATCCAGCGGGCCGCCGCCGAGAACCGCCCGACGGTGATCTGCCAGTACGTCTACGATCTGGCCAAGACCTTCAACGACTTCTACCACGCCTGCCCGGTGATCCAGAGCGAGGAGCCGCAGCGGACCGCCCGCCTCGCCCTCGTCGCCGCGACCCGGCAGACGCTGGCCAACGCCCTCGACGTCCTCGGGATCGCCGCGCCGACCCGGATGTAGTGAGTCCAACACGCTGGCCGGGATCGGCGTCGATCCCGGCCAGCGTCCCTCCCTGACATGGCCACCGATCAACCTCGCCCGGGAGACGCCCGATGTCCCGACCGATCGCGGCCTGGGCGCTGGCCGGCACGCTGACCCTGGCCGGCCTCGCCCACTTCGCCGTGCCGGGCTTCTTCGACGCGATCGTGCCACCCTGGTTGCCGGGGACGGCACGGACCTGCACGTATCTGAGCGGCGTGGCCGAACTGGCCGTCGCCGGGCTCGTCGCCGTCCCGCGGACCCGGCGCCTCGGTGGGCTGGCCGCGGCGGCCCTGTTCGTCACCGTCTTTCCCGCGAACATCCAGATGGCCCTCGACGCCGAGGGCACGGCCGAGCGCGTCATCGCCTACGGTCGCCTGCCGTTCCAGGTCCCCCTGGTGCTGTGGGGTCTGGGGGTGTATCGGGCGGCGAAGCCGAACCCCGAACCATGATCCACGCCATCGCCCCTGCCTACGGGAATCACACGTCTGCCGTTGTTGAAATGCTCAGGGCCGCGCCTCGAAGTTGACCGGGTTGCCGGCGAACCAGCACTCCCGGTGGAACGGCTCGTACTCGGCCCCCTGCCAGCGGCAGAACGCGCAGTAGCGGTCGGCGTACAGCCAGTCGAACAGGGGCCGGGCCATACTCGTCAGGGGCCGGTCCACCGCCAGCCGCTTGTACTCGTCCCGGACCAGCCCGTCGAGGTGCTCCGGCAGGCAGGCCGGGTAGCGCAGGTCGTACTCCGACCCCGTCGCGACGTCCCGGAAGGTGAACAGCCGCTCCCCCTCCCCCGGCTCCCCACCGGCTGCCGGCCGGTCCGCGACGATGCGGAGCACGCCCCAGTCCGCCCCGGCCCGCGCCGACAGGTACTGCAGCAGTCGCGCCTTGTCGATGGTCCGGCCGGCCAGCTGGTCGAGCAGCGGCATCACCCGCTGGACGACCTCCCGCGTCGACTTGTAGACCATGTCGCTGCTCCTGTCCCGTTCCGTGTTTTGAAACGTCGCCGGGCGAACCTCGACGGCTCCGACATCACCACCTGGCGCCGTGTCGCTGCCGATCGCGTCGCATGGGCCGAACCATCGTCGGACGATCCCATGACACCGGGGGCTGTTCGATCAGCCCGGCCGGCGACGCCAGCGGTGGCCCGGTCGCCGCAGCACCCACGTCCCGGCCAGGAAGATCCCGATCGCCAGCACGGTCAGGGTCGCCCACAGCAGCCGGATCGGGGACGCCAGGAACCCGCTGTCGTTCTCGTCCGGCGTCACGGGTGGCGTCGCGACGGCCGCACTGGCGACCGGACCGACGGCGGTCGTCGGCGTGGCGGGTAACGTCCCCGCGGTCGTCGCGGCGTCCGGCAGTCCCGCCTCGGCCGTCCCGGCGATCGCATTGGCGGCGGTCGCGTCGCCAGCGGCGGGGACCGGTGTCGCCGGACGGTCGACGAGCACCACCCGCAGCGACGTCCACGCGCCCTCCTGGACGTCGAACGTCGTGGTCTGGCCGGTCGTGGTCTCGGTCAGCCGGTAGGCCGGGAAGACCCGCGTCCCGTCCCGTGTGATCGTCGCCGGCAGCGGGACGACCAGGGCCCCATCGGCGGCGCCGTCCTCGACCTCGACCGGGTCGACGGTCTCGTCCCCGTAGGGGGCGATCTCGTAGGCACCGCCCGCCTCCTCGCAGCCCGGGCCGCTGCCGGGTTGCGGGGTACTGGCCGGCACGCCCTCCGGGCGGATCAGGATGTCCGGGGCGGGCCCGAGGACCGTCAGCGACGCCGGCCCGGCCACTGGCGGGCAAACGACCGTACTGACGAGCACCGTCCCGGCCGCGAGGTCCAGCGCCCCAGGGGCGACGTTCCGGACGACGGTCAACGAGACGGGCTGCCGAGCGGCCGGGTCAGCGGGAATCGTGATCGCGGCCGAGCCACCGGGGATGCCCGTCTCAGAGCCAGGGTCGTCGCCGAATTCGGTCACGAAGAAGGGCCGGTCGACCGGTGCCTCGGCGATCGCGACGCCGTCGATGCCGGTCAGCGCGTCGTCGTAGAGCCGCGAGGGGTTGTCGTTGTCCAGCAGCAGGAACTCGAGTTCGTCCACCGTCGCGCGGCGGCACTGGCCGCCGTCCAGGCCGGACGTGACCAGACCGGGCAGGTAGTCGTAGATCCCCGCCCGGGTGTCCGAGACACAGACCAGCCCGAGGATGGTGACCGGTTCCGTCATCGCGCCGGAGACCGGTGTCCCCCCGACGACGGACCCGGGTGACGTCGACCCACCGCCCGCCGTCGCCGGGACGAGCCGGAAGATGCGGACCGCGATCGGCTGACGCTGGTCAGGATCAGGGCTGAGGCGATAGACCGGGGACCGGTCCGCCACGGACGGTGTCGTGCCCGGCGTCGCCAGCGTCAGCACGAAGAATCGCCCGACCGGGACGACGGCGTTGGCGTACCCGGCGGGGCCAGTCTCGACCCGGTCATAGACGACGGCCGGGTTGGCCGCATCCATGACGGTGACCGTCAACTCGCCGGAGCGGGCCTCGCGACATCCCTCGCCCGGCTCGGCCAGCCGTGGGTTCCGGCTGTAGACGACCGTCTCACCGGCATCCGTCCCGGCGCAGACGAAGCCGAACAGCGAGATCGTGTCGGTGACGAGCGCCTGGGCTGGAGCGGGAGATGGCGACGGGGAGGCCGGGAGCGATGGGGAGGGGACGACCGATGCCGGCGACCTGACGCTGGTCGGTGAAGCGGTGGTGGAGGGCCCCACCGCTCCGGCTGGGCCTGGTCCGCCGGCCGCCGCCCCGGTCGGCGTGGCCGAACGACTGGGCGTCGACGGGAACCCCATGGGCGATACACCCGTCGGCCACCCCGGGATGCCGCCCGCCACCGTCCGGTCCGTGGCGGGCTGGCCGGTCGCGAGCACCGGAGCGGCCAGGGCGACCGCCGCCAGGCCCCAGAGGAGGCTGGCGACGACCAGTGCCTGGATGACGAGAAGTGGGCGCCCCGGGCGGCTCTGCCGTGATGATCGCCGCATGGGTCCGACCGACTCCTGTCTGGGGTGCGCAGGCTCCCATGATAGCGCGGGGGGCACTGACCAACACCCGCACACCGCCCCTGCAAGTATGGCGGTCCGTGCAGGCGGGCCAGGACGACTGGCCTGGCCGGAGACCGGATGACGCATCCCGGTGCCGGGATGCGTCGTCGATCGGAGTCACGGGATGGGTCCGCCCGAGCAGTCGCCATCGATGGTGGGGATCGGTCAGGCGGCTCGGCGGCCGAGGGCCACTCCGGCAGCGGCGATGGCGAGCAGGGCAACGAGCAGGGCAGCCACCCCGGCCAACGACGGACCCGGCGTGCCTGGTCCGGCCCCGGTGTTCGGCAGGACGCTGATATCGTCGCGCTCGCTGGTCAGCGGGGCGGCGTCGCGGCTGCCCGTGGCACTCGGTCCGGCGGTGCCGTCCCGTTCCGACGGCGTGACCGCGACAGCCGAGGCCGTGTCGCCCATCCCGTCCGTCTCGTCCGGGGCCGCCCCCTCAGCGGACCCGGCGCTGGACGGCACCGCTCCTCCGGACGGGTCGGGGGAGGCCGACGGGACCACAGCGTCGCTCGGGCTGGCGACCGGGTCGCCGGACGGCGCCGCGCTCGGCGAGACGTCGACGACCGGGCTCGGGGACGGGCTCACGGCCGGGTCGATCTGCCCGACGTAGACGACGCCGGTCAGGATGACGAAGGCGTTGGGGTCGCCAGCCGGGTAGAACAGGCTGTCGCTGCCGGGGATCGGCCCGGTATCGCCAACCTCCACCACGTAGAAGGAGGCGTCGACCTGGCCGTCGAGGACGACCTGGCCGTTCGAGTCGGTCGTGCCGCGGTCGAGGACCTGGTTGCTGGCAAGGTCGACGACCTCATACGTCTGCTCACCCGCCCGCGCCGCCCGGAAGTCGCCGGCCTCGGCCGCGGCGGTGATGTCGATCAGGTAGTCGGTCTCCCCGGCGCGGTCGGGGTCCTCGACGACGAGTCCCTGGACGGTGATGGCATCGGGCAGGATCGTCCCGGTCGCGGCGCCGCTCGGGAGTGGGTCGGCGGACGGCTCGATCGCCGGGGCGGAGGAGGGCGCGACGGACTCGGGAGCGCCCTGGATATAGAAGATGCCCGTGACGGAGACGGCCGGGCTCGGGCTGTCAGCCGGGACGAAGAGGTCGTCGGTCCCGATCGGGCTGCCGGGGTCGTTGATCTCGTAGACGTAGAACTCGGCACCGACCTGCCCATCGAGGACGACCTGGCCGCTAGCGTCGGTCTCCCCGGCGTCGATCATGTTCCCGGTCGCCGAATCGACGACGACGTAGGCCTGCTCGCCCGGCCCGGCCGCCCGGTAGGCATCGGCGACGTCGAACGACGCGGTCACGTCGATCAGGTAGTCGTACGTCCCGGCGCGATCGGTGTCCTGGGCGACGATGCCCTGGATGGTGACCATGCCGGGGACGAGCGTGCCGCTCGCCTGGGCCCGTGCGGCGGGTGCGGACGTCAGCCCGAGGAGTAGCGTCAGCGCGACGGCGAGGGCAAGGGCGGCACGGATGGGGGCGATAGGAAAAACGGTCAATCTCCACGGGCCAGCCGAGGGGCACTGGCATGGGGTCATTCGGGTAGCCACGCGGTTGAGTATACAGAGACGCCCCTGCCAGACCCCGATCGAGATTCCCGGGACCGCATGTCGCCTGGCTGGACCTGGCTGGCAGTCGTATCTGGACGTCGACAGCGCGCGAGTGGCGCATTCCAATCAAGCCGGCTCGGACATAGTGTCCGTACACGTCGTTCGGATGGGTCGTGCTCTGGCTCACGATCGCGTTCAGTCTGTCCGGATGACAACCTTCGCGGCCCGAGTCCACCAGTCTCCTGCGATCGGCTACTCGGCGGTCAGGTCGCGGAACACACACATCAGCCGCGCCACCATCGCGGGGGCCGGCGGTCGAGCGAAGCGACATCGGGCCGCGGTCATCTGGAGACGCCGATCTGGGAGGTCGCCTATGCCTCTAGCAGCGGCCAGGAGGGAAACACCCGGATCCCACGTGATCGTCATTGCTCACGGCGAGCTGCTCATCGTGCCAACCCGGTCCACCTGGCCCAGACATCGACCCTGGCAGGAAGACCGCCAGCATGTCGGCACCGGCACCGGTAACGCGCCAGCCCGCTCAACCCGTACGGACTTCCCCATGAAAACCGACAGGACCGGCCCGGGTTTCCCCGGACCGGTCCTGCTGGTGTCAGTCATCCCGTCCGATCAGCCGTTGCCAGCCGACCGGACGACCATGTGACGGAGGCGACTAGCTGGCGCGGCGGCGCAGACCGAAGCCTGCGGCGACGACACCGGCGACGGCCATCAGCGCGACCAGCGCCCAGGTCATCGAGGTCTCCATGTCCGAGCCACCGGCACCGGTGTTCGGCAGGGACGTCGTGGCGGTACCGCCACCCGTGCTCGTCCCGCCACCGGTCGTACCACCGCTGGAGCGAACCGGGCGATCGGAGGACTCATGCTCGTCGGACGCGTCCGGATGGACGGAGGCCGCAGCGGAGCCGCTCGGGTGCACCGACGCCACACCGGACGCCGCGGCGCTGCCAGAGGCCGAGGCGCTGCCGGAGGCCGAGGCGCTGCCAGAGGCCGAGGCGCTGCCGGAGGCCGACGCGCTGGCCGAAGCCGCGATGTCGGCGACGAACTCGATCACGAAGAAGGTCGGGCAGTCGCCGGGGGCGAAGTCCTGCGACCCGAACGGATCGTTGAAGTCGCCTTCCTCGTAGATGAAGTACGGGCGGTCATCCGGTGTGACCAGCGTGACGGTGCCGTTCGCGTCGGTCGTGCCCTCGTCGAAGTTGACGAGCGTCTCGCCCTCGAAGAAGGCGACGAAGTAGGTCTGCTCGCCGGCACCGGCCAGGCGGAGGTCGCCCTCGGCCGCGGTCTGGACGAAGTTGAAGAAGTAGTCGTACTCACCGGCGCGGGCGTCCCGCTCCTGCAGGGCACCCGTGACGACCACGGAGCAGCCGGCCGGGGGGGCGGAAGCCGACGCCGAGGCGCTGGCGGAAGCCGACGCGCTGGTCGACGGCGCGGCCGCGATGTTCTCGATGGTGAGGCCGTCGCCACCGATGAGGTCGGCAAGGTTGATGACCGCGGTGACCGTGCCCCCAACCGGCAGCTCGAAGCCGTCCGGCGCCACGCTCTCGTTCAGCGTGACCGTCAGGGCGATGTTCTGGGCGACTTCCTCGGGCGTCGTGCCGACCAGAGCGAGGGCCGGGGCCAGCGCGTTCAGACCGAGGAGGATGTCACCGACCGGGTTGAGGATCACGATCTGGCCATCGACGGTGCAGCCGAGGTCACCGAGGGTGATGGTGGCCAGGAGCGGGTCGACCAGACCGGCGACCGCCGCATCGAGACCGATGAAGTCCGGGGCGATGGTGCCGCCCGTGAAGCAGGCGCCGTCGAGCAGGTCGCCCGTCTCAGCGTCCACCTTGATGATGACCAGCGGCGCGTCACCCGGGAGCAGGACCACCGGGGGAACCGAGGGAATCACGGAAGGAATAACGGACGGGATCACCGAAGGAATGACAGACGGGATCACCACTGGCGGAATCAGATCCGCGCAAGCGCCCTCAATGACAATCTGGCCAGCGAGAACGGAACCGATGCCGGCAGCGACCAGGGTGTCGACCGAGACACCGACCGCAGCCGTGCCATCGGCGTTGAGCAGACCAGCGGCGACCAGGTCGAGACAGAGCTCAAGGCTGATGTCGACGATCGGGTCAACCGGCGGAGCCACCGGAAGGAAGTCAGTGCAGGCGCCCTCGACGACGATCTGGCCAGCCAGGACGGAACCAACACCCACAGCGATCACATCGTCGACCGTGACACCGGCCACGACCGTGCCATCGGCGTTGAGCAGACCGAGGTCAACCAGACTGAGACAGAGGTCGAGGCTGATATCGACGATCGGGTCGACCGGCGGAATGACGACCGCCGGGCTGATCGTGATGGGAAGGCATTGGGTGACCACCAGACCCGCCGGCCCAGCGACGAAGAGACCGACGAAGAAGTCCCCAGCGGTCTCGGGAGTGAACGACAGGTTCACGACTCCATCCACACCGGTGGGAACTGAAGCGGCGACGTCGAGCACCGGAGTGCCGGAACAGTCAGCCGTGGTAAAGAGACCCGCATCAGCGGCAGCCAACCCAGCTACCGGTACGCCGTCGAGGACGACGGAGACAGATCCGGTGACCGGCTCACCAACGACTCCCGTGCCGGGCAGAGTCGGGGTGACAACCTGCGCACTCGCGCCTGTCGCGTTGAAAAGGCCCGCCACCAGCGTCAGCATCAAGGTCAATGCTGCCATGGCGCGGAATACCGTAGTCGTCTTGTGCATGTGGCTCCCCTCCCGGGAACGCGAACAACACCGGATCGCCCCCCGACCCGGATCGTCGTCAGTATAGTGAAGACCCCTCACTTGTCATGGACGTTTTGCTGTTCATCCGACCGTTATTTCCATATTGGGATCAATGGACAATATGAATGAACCAGGTGATTTTGTATTACAGGACCATTGGGCTATTGGTAGCGGCGATCGCCGGGCCGCGCTACGTGGAAGTGCCGTCAGCGTCACGTCATCGAGAGACATCTCGCCGGTAACTGCCTGCGGCCCGTACCGCACGGTTGCCAGGCAGTGTCGTGGTCATCCATGCGCTCGTCGCGTACGGAAACGCCAGTGAATCGGAGCGTGCGCCTGGCGCTCCCGGTCCCCATCCTCTGATCCGCGAAAACGCAGAGGGCCGGCCCGGAATCGATCCGGGCCGGCCCTCTGGCTGGTGTCACTCCGCTGAGGTGTCCCGCTACCGGGTCACCTCAGCGAAACAGACGATGGGGAGCGACTAGCTGGCGCGGCGGCGCAGCCCGACGCCCGCAGCCACGACCCCGGCGACGGCCATCAGCGCGACCAGCGCCCAGGTCATCGAGGTCCCCATGTCCGAGCCACCGGCACCGGTGTTCGGCAGGGACGTCGTACCGCCGGTGGCCGTTCCA
>CADCWK010000028.1 GCA_902806375.1 uncultured Thermomicrobiales bacterium | reverse complement strand
CCGGAGCCCAGGCAGGTCGCCACGAATTCCCGTCCGAGAGCGGCCGCCTCGCCCTCGCGATCCTGCCAGGCGACCGGCCGGAGCACCCGAAGGCCGTGACTCGCCGCAGCAGCGACCATCGCCGACACCGCGGATGCGTTGTCGCCGACGAAGACGGGGGACGGTCCGACTGGAATCGGCGCCTGCTCGCCCCGGTCGCCCAGGACTTCGAGCAGCGACCGCACGGCGTCCGGGACCTGGTCCGCGATGCCGCGCCGACGCAGCACCGCGGATCCGGCACGCGCCTGCTCCGGGACGGGTTGGCCAGGAACCGCCGCGCCACTCGCGATCGAGCCCAGATCGTTCCCGACGACATCGGACAGGATGATCGGCACGACTGGCGCCCCACTCGCCGCCAGGAGACCACCCGCCTTGATCCGGCTCATCGCGCGGCGGACGGCATTCAGCTCGCCGATCGTCGCTCCCGCCCGGAGCAGCAGGTCGGTGACCGTGCGCAGGTCCGCCAGCGTGAGCGGCGGTCGCAGGGCCTCGGCCAGAGCGGAACCACCTCCGGAGATCACCGCGACGACGATGTCGTCCGGTGTGGTCTCCCCGACCAGGTCCAGCAGTCGCTCGCCGGCCGCCAGCGATCGCTCATCCGGCAGCGGGTGCGCCGCTTCGATGACCTCGATCCGCCTGGGCAGCGGGTCGACCCGGTGACCGTCCTTGGTCACGACCAGTCCCCCGGCGACGGCGCTCCCGAGACGGCGCTCGACACCGACGGCCATCCCCGTCGACGCCTTGCCCATGCCGACCACCAGGATCCGACCCCGGCTCGGGATCGCCGTCGCGCCGACCGTGAGCACGCCACCGTCGAACCCGATCGCGGATGCCGTCGCGCGCACCGGGTCGACCGCGGCGACGGCGGCGTCATAGACCTCGCCGATCAGCCGGTGGGCCGGTCGATACCGGTCCGGGATGGTCCGACCGTCCCGGGTCACCGGTGGCCCGGCTTGCGGCGCTCGTCGTCGGCCCTGATTCGCCCGAGTGCCTTGGCGAGGTCCTGGGGCAGTTCCGACTGGAACCGAGCCCGGCTCCCGTCCGGGAGATCGAAGGCGAGGACCGCGGCGTGGAGGAACTGTCGTCGGACCCGGCTATCGGTGCGCTTGCCGTCGGCACGCAACCGTCCATAGACCTCGTCCCCGAGGATCGGGTGCTTGATGAAGGCGGCGTGGACCCGGATCTGGTGCGTCCGGCCGGTCTCGATCTCCGCCTCGACCAGCGTCAGATTGGCCTGCGGGAAGCGCTCGGTCGCCCGGAGGTGGGTCACCGCGTTGCGACCGGCCGGGATCACCGCCATCCGCTGGCGCTGCATCGGGTCGCGACCGATCGGTGCGTCCACCGTGACCTGGTCCTCCTCCAGCAGGCCGTTGACGAGTGCGATGTAGCGCTTCTCGACCGTGCGGGCCTCCCACTGGGCGACGAGACTGTTCCGGGCCCGGTCGTTCTTGGCGGCCACGATCAACCCGGAGGTGTCCTTGTCCAGCCGGTGAACGATCCCCGGCCGGAGGGTGCCCCCGACCGACATCTCCGGAGCGTGATGGATCAGGCCGTTGACGAGCGTCCCGGAGGCATGCCCCGGAGCCGGGTGCACCACGAGACCGGCCGGCTTGTCGATCACGATGACGTCGTCGTCCTCGTAGACGATGTCCAGCTCCATTGCCTCCGGCAGGATCTGGTCGACGACCGGGGCCGGCACCCTGACGACCACGACCTCCCCCGGCGTGAGCTTGAACGCCGCCCGCCGGCTCTGCCCATCGACGTGGACGCGGTCCTCGTCGATCAGGTGCTGGAGATAGGATCGGCTGAGGTCGCCGATCTCCCGGGCGACGTACTTGTCCAGCCGCATCCCGATGTCGGCGCGCTCGGGTCGCAGCTCGATCGTCCGGGCGCCGGCAGCGGCAGCGGCAGCGGCAGCGTCGAGCGGTGCTGGGGCGACCTCGTCCTCGTCGTCGATTACCTCCGGGTCGGTGTCCAGCTCATCGAGGTCGAACAGGACGGCCTCGACCTCCCCGTCGATCGTCACCTCGCGCCCGGGGACCGCGGCGTGGTCCACCGGTTCCTCGGGCCGTTCGGCTTCCACGGGCGGGACGCTATAGGGGTTACGGATGTCGAGCCGGCGTTTGCGGTTGGCGATCCGGCGGCGCAGGCTGGTCGTGGTCTGGTTGTCGCTCATGGTGCGTTACTTCCCGTTGGTCCTGGCCGTCGTCGGGTGGTCATCGGCGGGCCGTTCGCCTGTGCCGGATGCCGCCCGGTCAGCGGACGTCCGCGAACCCGTCGCGTACTCGTCTCCGCTCAGTCTCCAGGCCAGCAAGAGTACCCCGACCGTGATGGCGCTGTCGGCGACGTTGAAGCGGGGCCACGGACCGACGGCGATGAAGTCCACGACGTAGCCGAGCAGGAGCCGATCGAGCGCGTTCCCGATCGCTCCACTCGCGAGGAGCCCCAGCCCGAGCGTCAGCCACCGTGAGGGCGCCGGGATCCGGGCGTAGACGATGACCGCCGCGGCGACGACGACGAGGGCGACGCCGGTCAACAGCCCCCCCGCACCGGCCAGCACCCCGAACGCCGCCCCACGGTTCTCGACGTACTGGAGGCCGATCCAGTCGCCGGGCAGCCCGACGACCGGGTCACCTGGTCGACCCGGCAGCCAGTCGCGAATGAGGAGTTTGCTCACCTGGTCGACCACGAGCACCGTCACGGCGATGGCGAGTGGCGCCAGGCTCCGGCGGACCCACCGGGGCCGGCCAGAGGCACCCGCCATGGAGCCGCTCATATCTCGAACCGGCTCACGAGCGGTTCATCGGCACCCGGTTTCGCTCGATCTCCGCCTGCTCCTCGACGTCGAACTCTACCCATGGGAAGGCTTCCAGGCGCTCGGGGTTGATCGGCTTGCCGCTGAGCTGGCTCAGACCATAGGTGCCGTCGTCCATCCGCTTGAGTGCCTTGTCGATCTGGGCCAGGTGTTCGGAGAGGTCCAGCGAGATCGTGGCCACCTGCTCCTGCTCGGCGACATCGGAACCCGAGTCGGCCATGTGATTGCTCAACCCGCCGCCCTCTGAGTTCTCGTCCTCCGAGAGATCCTTTGACTGACCGGACAGGCTCTCCAGCTGGCCGACGACATCCGCCCGCCGCCGCTCCAGGTCCCCGCGCAGCTTCTCCAACATCGCTGGTTCCATGACACCCTCTCTCTCGGAAGACACGCAATGAATCGGGTTTCGCATCACCGCCCTGCCGGGCCTCACCCCTATCGCACGGTCGGGACCGCAACGGGGCGATGAGACGTGTCTCCTATACTGACAGACCGGGCCGAGCAGCGACGTTTACCGCCACCCGCCACCAACGAGGATCAGCCATGGCCACGACACCGCCAGGTTCACCGACACCCCTGGTCGACCGACCGACCGACCCAGGTACGACCTCCCTGCGCCCCTGGGTCGGAGACCGCACCCTGAGGCTGCTCATCGCGGGCGGCGGCACCGGTGGCCATGTCCTGCCGGCCGTCGCGGTCCTCGAGGAGCTCGCCCGGCGCCAGGTCGCGCTCGAGTGCCTCTGGGTCGGGACCTCGGATGGGGTCGAGCGTCAGGCCGCCGGGCAGGCTGGCGTCGCCTTCCAGGCCATCAGAACCGGGAAGCTCCGCCGGTACCTGGACCTCCAGAACCTCCGCGACGCGGCCCGGATCCCGATCGGCGTCGTGCAGGCCGCCCGGATCGTCCGGGGGTTCCGGCCCGACGTCATCCTCTCGACCGGCGGCTTCGTCAGCGTCCCGACCGTGATCGGAGCCCGCCGCGCCGGGCCGGTCGTGACCCACGAACAGACTGCCATCCTCGGCCTGGCGACCCGGATCAACCTGCGCTTCGGCTGCACACTCGCGGTCTCGTACCCGGAGACGGCGACGCTCGCCGCCGGGTTGGCCACGCGCGTAGAGGTCACCGGCAACCCGATCCGGCCGTCACTCCAGTATGGCGACGCCGCCCGCGGCCGGGCGGCCTACGGGCTGACCCCGGATCTGCCCATCCTGACCGTGATGGGCGGTGCGCGAGGCGCCTCCCCGGTCAACGAACGCGTCCGCGGCATGCTGCCCGGTCTGCTGGCGCAGACACAGGTGGTCCACCAGACGGGCCCGGCCGGCGCCAATGACGATGCCGCCGACCTCGCCCGGCTCCGGTCCACCTGGTCCCCGGAGCTCCAGCGCCGATACGTGATCAAGACGTTCATCCGCGAGGAGATCGCCGACGTCTATGCGATGACGGACCTCGTGCTCGCCCGCGCCGGGGCGGGGACCGTGGCGGAACTGGCTGGCCTCGGGCTGCCATCGGTCCTGATCCCGTTGCCCCACGCCGGTGGCGATGAGCAGACCAGGAACGCCGCCATTCTCGCCCGGGCTGGCGCCGCCGTCGCCATCCCGCAGGACGCCGCGACCCCGGACCATCTCCAGGTGACGGTGATGGACATCCTGCGGGATACTCCCCGGCGACAGCAGATGGCGGAGGCGGCCCGGTCGCTCGGCAACCTCGATGCCGCCGCCCGGCTGACCGACCTCCTCATCGAACTCGCCAGCGCGCCCTGATTCATGGACACGCCGCCACGACAGGGCGCACGTCGCGACGAAAGGTAGCTCGCCATGGTCTTCCGCTCCCTGGGGTTCCGCCGGCCCGAGGTCGACCCCGCACTCGCCGACCGCACCCCTCCCGGCCAGTACCTGACCGACCGCTGGCCGGTCCTGCATTACGGCTCGATTCCCCGCTTCGACGAGTCGCTCTGGTCGTTCCGGGTCACGGGGACGGTCGAGACCGAGCTGTCGTTCGACTGGGCGGAGTTCCAGAAACTGCCGATGACGACCGTCCATGCCGACATGCATTGCGTCACCCGCTGGAGCAAGCTCGACAACGACTGGCGGGGTGTCTCGGCCCGGGAGATCATCCGGCGAGCCGCGGTGAAGCCTGAGACGCGCTTCGTCAACTTCATCTGCGAGGCGGGCTATACGACCAGCATCCCCTACGAGACGTTCGACCGGGACGACGTCCTGCTCGCGCTCAGCCACAACGACGAGCGACTGAGCCCGGAGCATGGCTTCCCGCTCCGCGCCGTCGTGCCGACCCTCTATGCCTGGAAGAGCGCCAAGTGGATCCGGCAGATCCAGTTCATGGCCGAGGACAGCCTCGGGTTCTGGGAACGCTACGGGTACAACAACCACGCCGATCCCTGGGAAGAGGAACGATTCTCCTGACGACGCTCGGACGACGGGACGGGGACGACGGTGTCCGCGTTCCGCCGGTCGCGGGTCAGCGCCGTGGTGGCAGCAGCGGTCGTGGCGGGGGCAGCCCACCGCCGTCCATCGGCAGGTCGCGGACGACTCCGGCCCGGTACAACGCCGCTCGGCGGAACCACGGCGAGGCCAGGGACACGTAGATGCGCCCGCCCAACCCGTCGATTAGCCACTGGGGGATGTCCCCCACTCCGTGATAGGCGCCGGCCAGTGCCCCGGCGACCGCCCCGATCGTGTCGGCCGGGCCACCCGCGTTGACCGCCAGGAGCACCGCGTCCTCGAAGGACGGCGTACCGGCGGCCGCCATGATCCCCGCGGCGACCTGCTCCTCCGGCCCGCCGGCCGCGAGCCGTCGCACATGCGCCGGGAGATCGCTCCCGGAGACATCCCGATCGAGGACGTCGTGCATCGCTCCGGCGCCGAGGAACCTGGCCGTCCGTTGCGCCCACTCTCCCGGCGGGAACGTCCCACGCCCGGCGAGCTGGACCGCGAACGCGACCGCGGCGACGGCATTGGCCTGGGCCGGACTGCCGTGCGTCAGCCGGGCCACGGTCTCGCTGTCCTCCCGGATCGTGCCGGAGTCCAACGCACCCACCGATGCGAGCAGGCCAACCGGGATGCCCCTCGTGGCGACGGCGGATGAGACTGGCCCGTCCTCGTCCACGGCGACCTGGAAGTCCAGCGTGTCGGCGGCCCGCCGCAGCGCGGCACGGGACACGGCGTCCTGCCAGTGACCGGAGTCGCCCTGCTCGAGCCGGACCAGCCGAGGTCCGATCAGGTCCGGGTCCAGGGCTCCCCGGTCGGTCGTCGCGACCTCGACGATCGAGAGGGCGGCCTCGGTCTCCTCGGTGAACTCGCCGGCCTCGATGACCGTACCGTCATCGAGCGTCAGCGACAGATAGCCGCGGATGGTGGTCCCGGGTGGCAGGCCCGGCCCGTTGGCGGCCGGCATCCCGAGGGCGTCGCCGATCGCCATCCCGAGCAGGGCGCCAAGGAACGCCTCCTCGCCCGCCTGCCCCTGCTCGTCCGACTGTCGTTCCATACCCATACCCATATCCGGATCTGACTCCTCGGTCGTGCTATCGGCCTGCAGGGACGCAAACCCGCTGCCAATCCGGATCGTCGCTCCCTGGTCATCGCGAACCAACGCTCACTCCGCCGTCGGGACGACGGGAATCGCCTGGACGTGCCGCCCCTATCACTCGGTCTCCTCGCATCAGGATACGCCGCTCAACGTTTCTGGTGGACAGCGAGTGCCTATGGTCACTGCCGGGATCGAGAGCCGGTTGCGGTCCGGGCAGGCGAGCGATAGGGTCTCCGGGGGCGCGTCCCGGGAACGCCTTTCAGACGACCAGTCCACCAGCGCTGCGACGCGGCAGGGAGACCAGACACCCGATGTCACGCATCACCGTAGACCTCCAGCGACCCGTCGGTGCGGTCGACCCGCGCATCTTCGGTCAGTTCATCGAGCACCTCGGCCGCTGCATCTACGGGGGGATCTATGACGAGGGCTCACCGCTGAGCGATGCCAAGGGGTTCCGGACAGACGTCCTCAAGGCCGCCGGGGACCTGCGGGCGCCAATCCTTCGCTGGCCCGGCGGCAACTTCGTCAGCAACTACCGCTGGACCGACGGGATCGGCCCGAAGGACGAGCGGCCGCGCCGGCTCGAGCTGGCGTGGCATGGCGAGGAGTCCAACCGCTTCGGCACGGTCGAGTTCATCGAGTACTGCCGCACCCTCGGGACGGAACCGTACATCTGTCTCAACCTCGGCACCGGCACGCCGGACGAGGCGGCCGCCTGGGTGGAGTACTGCAACGGGACCGGCAACACCCACTGGGCCAATCTCCGTCGCTCGCACGGGTACGATGAGCCGTTCAACGTGAAGTACTGGGGCCTCGGCAACGAGATGTACGGCCACTGGCAGATCGGCGTCAAGACCGCGGATGAGTACGTCCGGTTCGCGACGGAGTTCGCCCGGATCATCCACCTGATCGACCCGACGGTCGAGCTCGTGAGTTGCGGTCACACCGGCTGGCAGGACTGGGACGCCACGGTCATCGACGGGCTGGCGAAGTACGTCCGCTATCACAGCATCCACCTCTACACCGGCAGCGACGATCACTGGACCAACGTGATCGAGCCGGAGCAGGCCGACCGCGCGATCCGCATGACCCGCAGCCACATCGAGCGGACCCGGCTCAACCAGCACATCCGGCACGAGATCGGGATCGCCTACGACGAGTGGAACGTCTGGTTCCGCAACAAGCCCTCGCCCCTCGAGGAGCAGTACACGCTTTCCGACGCCCTGGCGGTGGCCACGTTCCTCAACATCTTCCTCCAGCACGCCGACACCGTGAAGATCGCCAACCTGGCCCAGATGGTGAACGCGATCGCGCCGATCTTCACCCGGCCGGATGGCCTCTTCCTCCAGACTATCTATCACCCGATCCGGCTCTACGCCGAGCACACCGGTACGACCTCGCTGGACTGCTATGTCGTCGGTGACGAGAACGAGCACGGACGGATCGAGGCGGCACTGGTCGCGGCCAACGGTCGAGCCAAGATCCGCGACCGGGGGCCGTTCACCGATATCCACGCCGCTGCGACCCGGTCCGAAGGCGGCGCCTCCATGACGCTCACGGTCGTCAACCGCCACCCGACCGAGGCGACGACGGTGCCGCTCCTGCTCGTCAATGGCACTGCGGCCGGGGTGGCCGACGTCTCGGTCGTCACTGGCGCCGACCCATATGTCCGGAACTCCTTCGAGCAGCCGGACAACGTCGGGGTGACGGAAACACGCGTCGACCTGGCCGGCAGTCACCTCTCGCTGACGCTCCCGCCCTGCTCCGTCAGCGTCTACCGCATCCCGCTCGGCGCCTGACGCCTCCGGAGGCCCCAAGCGCCCACCCAGAGCGTCGGTCATCGCCCGACCTTCCCCAGGCACGCCACCTGGTCGCTGCCGGGAAGGGCGACTTCGGGGCCGGAAACCGGCGCCGTGGCCGCCCTCGCATGGTACGATCTAACCGAATTGCGGCGGGTCGAGTTGGGCGCGCCGCAACAGGGCCGGGCTGACTGGACCCCGCTGGTCCAGCCCCAGCGACCACGGCATCACCACCCACCACATGCGGTGACCGGTACCGGGCGAGCCCGGTACCGGCCGCCGATCACCCAACGGGAAGGAACCCATGTCCAGCGCGACTGCCACCGACATCTCGGCGCAGATGCCGAAGCCAAGTGGCCTGGAGGGCATCGTCGCGGCCTCGACGGCACTCAGCCATGTCTTCGGCGAGGAGGGTCGTCTGGTCTACCGTGGGTACGAGATCCACGAGCTTGCCGGCCGGGCCTCGTTCGAGGAGGTCGCCTTCCTCCTTTACCACGGCCACCTGCCCGACGCGGGGGAACTCGCCGACTTCCAGCAGCGGCTGAACGCGCGACGCCGCCTGCCCTCCGGCGTCGTCGAGCTGATCCGTGGCCTCCCGGCCGAGACGGCACCGATGGACGCCCTGCGGACCGGCGTCTCGGCGATCGGCAACTTCCTGTCCAGCGAGATCGACGACGAGCCCGACCAGGACGAGGCCCTGCTGCTCCTCGGGATGGTGCCGTCGGTCCTCGCCACGTTCCACCGCCACCGGCAGGGACTGGACCCGATCGAACCTCGCGACGATCTCAATACCGCCCAGAGCTACCTCTATCAGATCACCGGCACGGAGCCGTCCGAGGACCACTGGCAGCCGCTGGAGACGTACCTGATCCTGCTGGCCGACCATGGCCTCAACGCCTCGACCTTCACGGCACGGGTGATCGCCTCGACCGGCTCGGACATCTGCTCTGCGGTCACCGGAGCCATCGGCGCCCTCAAGGGGCCGCTCCACGGTGGCGCACCGTCCAAGGTGCTGGACATGCTCAACGAGATCGGCTCGGCCGATAACGTCGACGCCTGGCTCACCTCGGCCATGGACCGCGGCGAGCGCCTGATGGGCTTCGGCCACCGGGTCTACAAGGCTGAGGACCCGCGCGCCGAGATCCTGCGCGAACTCGCCCGCCGGGCCAGTGACCCGGACTTCTTCGCGCTCTCCTTCAACACCGAGAAGCGGGCGCTGGAGATGCTGGAGGAGCGCAAGCCCGGCCGCCGCCTCTACACCAACGTCGAGTTCTACAGCGCCGCCGTCCTGGCCGCGGTCGGCCTGCCCGGCGACATGTTCACCCCGACGTTCGCCGTCGCCCGGACGGCCGGCTACACCGCCCACGTCCTGGAGCAGGTGGCCAACAACCGGCTCATCCGCCCGCAGTCCGAGTTCGTCGGACCCACCGACCTCCACTTCCGCCCGATCAACGACCGCTAGCCGCAGGATGACCATGCGTTGATGTAGATGAGGGCCCTCACCGGTTTGAACCGGCGGGGGCCCTCTTTTCAGGCAACGGCCCTCTCGACCATCACATCCCGGCCCGCTCATCCCGCCGTGACATCCGCCGACGGATCTCAATGGCCGCGGCATCGGCATCGGGAACCTGGAGGACGAGCGTCCGGAAGGGTCCGGCGCCGGGCACGTCGGCGACATCGACCCGGAGGATCTGGTCGGCAGTCGCTCTGCGTAGCGACCAGAATGAGCGTTCCCGGCGCCCGCCCCGCTCGACGAAGGTGCCAGCGAAGATGGGCCCGGGCCATCCCGGCACGAACGATCCCGGGAGCTTCATGCCAATGGGACGCGCGTCAATCAGCTCTGGCGCCGGGGCGACGCCGCTGATCGCCACCAGGGGTACCTGGACACACCGTCGTCCAGCCAGAGCCCGGTCCGAGCCACGCAGGGTGACGACCAGCTCGTCCCCCTCAACGTCGACGATCACCACCCGCAGCCCCTTCCGTTCGATCCGCTTGCCCATCAGGGCAGGGCTTGCGATGCTGTCGGGCAGGTCCGACCACTCGTTCCCAGCCTGGAGTCGCCCAATGACCACTGCCAGTCCCACCGCTACCGCCCAGTCGCCCTGGTCCCCAGAGGCGTTGGTCCATGATCTTGCGCCCGCCAGCGACCCGCAGATCAGCCCGGACGGCGGCCGCATCGTCTACACCCAGCCCAGGGTCATTCCCGGTGAGGTCGCGAAGACCGAGTCGGACCTCGTCCTGATCGACCGCGACGGTGGGAGTAGCCGGCGGCTCACCTACGGTGGCAAGCGCAACAGCCTCGGTCGCTGGTCGCCGGACGGTCAGACGATCGCCTTCGTCTCGGACCGCGACGGCGACGACGCCATCAAGAGCCGGCTCCTGCTCCTGCCGCTCGGCGGCGGCGACGCCAGGCCGCTGACCGGCCACATGGCGTCGATCACCTCGATCACCTGGTCACCGGATGGTCGGACGATCGCCTACACCACGACCGTCGACCCGGAGAACCCGGACGAGACCCCACGGCCGAAAGACGCCCCCGCCCCGGTCCGGGCCCTGTCACGACTGGACTACAAGCTCGATGGCAAGGGCTACCTCGGCGACGCGCGGACGCAGATCTTCCTGGTGGATGTCGAGACCGGCACCCGCCGCCAGCTCACGACCGAGCCGTTCGACCACACCGAGCCGCGCTGGTCGCCGGACGGCAAGACGCTCGCGGTCCGTGTGAGCGGTCCCGAGGTGTTCGATGCCGTGCTCGCCCTGGTCGACGTCGCCACCGGCGCGCTCCAGCGCGTCAGCGAGTCGAATGGCTCGCTCAGCCTCTACTCCTGGTCGCCGGACGGGTCCCGGATCCTCTTCGTCGGCGACACGCACCGGACCTGGCAGTCGGACCTGTTCCTCTACACCGTCGCGACGGACGACACCCGGCGCCTGACCGACGACCTGCCCTTCGAACCCGACGCGGCCCCCACCGCCTGCCACCCAGTTTGGCTGGACGCTTCTACAGCCCTCCTTGCGGCCACCCGGGCGGGCGGCAGCGGGCTCTACACGGTCAACGTCGAGACGGCCGATATCGCGACGGTCCAGACGTGGCAGGCCACCCATGGCGGATTCAGCGTCGATGCGGGATTGCGCTACGTCGTCCAGACCCGGGGCGACCTTACCCGGACCGGCGACATCGTCGTGGTGGACCGGGCGACTGGCAGCGCCACGACCGTCGTGGAGTCCACCGCGGAAGTCCTCGCCGCCCACCCAGCCGCGACCACTGAGCGCTTCACCGTGGAG
>CADCWK010000027.1 GCA_902806375.1 uncultured Thermomicrobiales bacterium | reverse complement strand
TGTGCGCCTGCCGGTGTCGGCCCAAGCACCCTGTCGGGTCGCGATCGGGTTGTGGTAGCATCCTGACTGGCTGACGAAGGGTTAGTCGATGCCCGTGTAGCTCAGTGGATAGAGCGCCGCCGTCCTAAGGCGGGCGTCGGGGGTTCGAATCCCTCCGCGGGTACCAGTCGCACACCGCCACGACGACCTGGATGGCGGTCAACACCAAAGCGTCCACCACCTTCGCGTCCGCCACCTCCCTGATCCGACCAGCCGGCTCGCGGTCCGCGGGCATCGGGGTCCGGGGGGACCGCAGCGCCCTCCCCGACCCGAGCGAGAACCCCCCTTGACCACCCGACTCACCCCGTCGGCGTATCGAGGTCCAGCCGTCCCCGGCTACGACATCGATCCGCCGCTCAGCCGCATCGGCATGATATCGGTCCACACCTCCCCCCTCGCCCGGCTGGGCACGCAGGACGCGGGTGGGATGAACCTGTATGTCCGTGAACTGGCCCGCCACCTCGCCCGTCAGGGCCGCACCGTCGACATCTACACGCGTCGCACCGATCCATCCACCCCGGAAGTCACCGTCGACGTCCCGGGCGTCAACGTCATCGCCGTCGATGCCGGACCGGCCCATATCATCCCGAAGCAGGACCTGTTCGACCTCACCGGTACATTCGCCGACGCCATGCTCCGCTACATGCTCCGCAACGGCGTGCGGTACCAGGTCCTCCACGCGCACTACTGGCTCTCCGGCCTGGTGGCCGCCCGGCTCAAAGACGACCTGGGCATCCCCTTCGTCCAGATGTTCCACACGACGGCCTTCCACAAGAACGCGGTCAGTGATGAGGCCCACCGCGAGTCCCGCCTCCGGGAGCAGATGGAGGGCCGGATCATCAACGTCGCCGACGCCCTGATCGCCGGCAACCCCGACGAGCGCGATGATCTCGAACGGCGCCGGATGGCACGCGACGGGATGGTCTGCATGGTCCCCCTCGGGGTCGACCTCGGCCGGTTCCAGCCCGGGGACATGGCGCGGGCACGTCGCGATATGGGGCTCCCCGGCGACGGCGTCCTCGCCCTGTTCGTCGGCCGGATCGACCCGATCAAGGGGATCGACGTCCTCGTGGAAGCCTTCGGCCGGACCGTGAATGGCTGGGGACCGCGTAGGGAGGCCCCCAGACTGGTCCTGGTCGGCGGCGAACTGGGTGACGACGGCCAGCCGGTCGGCGACCTCGCCCGGGTCGCGGCGGACGTCCAGGACCTGGGGATCTCCGACAGGGTCCTCTTTCTCGGGTCGCGCCCGCAGGAGGACCTCGCGACGCTCTACCAGGCGGTCGACTTCGTCGTCATCCCGTCTCGGTACGAGTCCTTCGGTCTGGTCGCCATCGAGGCGATGGCGAGCGGAACCCCCGTGATCGCCTCGAAGGTCGGTGGTCTCCCCTATTCGGTCCGGGACGGCGTCGCCGGTCTGCTGGTCCCCGCCACCAACGTCGTGGCGCTCACCAACGCGATCCTCGACCTGTCCCGCTGCCCGGATCGCCGGGCGGCATTGGCGGTCAACGCCCGTGTCGAGGCGGCCCGCTTCTCCTGGGATCACGTCGCGACGGCCATGACGGGCGTCTACCGATCGCTGGCGGCACGGAGCGAGAGTCCGATCTGCGTCGCGGAGTAGCGGCGCGCCTGGATCCGGAACCGTGCCCTAGCCGCGCTGCTTCTGCTCCCGGTAGAACTTCTTCGACTTCGGCATCGGACGGTTGTCGATCGCCTCGCGCTCGGCCTGGAAACCCTGCGCCGCGATCTCCAGTTCCTCCTCCAGCTGGGCGAGGTCGTTGTAGACCGTGCTGTTGTCGTTGGCCACCGGTGTCCGCATCAGCATCCGGACGAGCTGGAGCTGCGACTGGGACGGGGCGCTGGCGGCGGCCGGGTCGGACGCCCGCTGGATGATCGAGTCGATGAGCTTCATCGTCGCGCCCGACGCGTCGTTGTCGTACAGCCGCTGACGGACCTGGCTCAGGCCATGCATCAGGCTCATGCTCGCTCCTCGTCCCGCCACGCCTGCCCGACCGGCGACCGGTTCGCGGTCGGGTAGCCTGCTGGATCTCCCTGACATGGTAGCCTATCGGGGACAGTTGCCAGGGGTGCGGACGCCGCTGAGAGGTCGACAGGTCGTCCAGATGGACCGCCGGGACCAACCCTTCGAACCTGATCCGGGTCATGCCGGCGCAGGGATCGCAACGCTCGCCAGACCGGACCGCGCGACGCCGCCGCCGCCAGGCTGCAGTCCCGCCGGCCAGAGGCGGTCTGGTTCTCTCCGCATCCCGTCGGGGCACTGTCGTCTCCAGCCACCGGGCGTGGGCTCTCGCAGCCCCGTCCCCGCGGCGCCATGCAGACGAGGCAGACAGCGTGTCAACCAACGGCCACGACCCCGCGTCCACCAAGGACAAGGTCCTCGTCCCCGAAGAGCTCCGCCCGTCGATCCCGAAGGCGATGTCCGTCGCGGCGTCCGACTCCGGCGCCGGCGCCGGCATCCAGGCCGACCTGAAGACCTTCGCGGCCCACGGGGTCTATGGGACGACGACCATCGTCGCCATCACCGCCCAGAGCACCAAGGGCGTCTACGCGATCGCCGAGGTACCGGACGAAGTCGTCGTCGCGCAGATCGACATGATGATGGAGGACATCGGCGCCGACGCCGCCAAGACCGGCATGCTCTCCAGCGCCCTGCTCGTCGAGGTCGTCGCCGACCGGCTCGCGGCCTGGGGCGTCCCGACCGTCGTCGACCCGGTCATGATCTCCAAGAGCGGCGACCAGCTGCTCCAGCGCAACGCCGTCAACGCGGTCCGGCGCCACCTCATCCCGATGGCGAAGATCGTCACGCCCAACATCCCGGAGGCCGAAGTCCTCTCCAAGCGGCACATCGTGACCGAAGACGACCTCCGGGAGGCCGCCCGCGCGATCCACGCCCTCGGCCCCGGATGGGTCCTGGTCAAGGGCGGCCACCGCTCGGGCCCGCCGATCGACCTCCTGTTCGACGGCGTCGAGTTCCTCGAGTTCCCGTCGGAACGGATCGAGACGTTCAACACCCACGGCACGGGCTGCACGCTCTCGGCGGCGATCACCGCCAACCTGGCGCTCGGGATGGGGGTCGTCCCGGCGGTTGAGTCCGCCCGCGCCTACCTGATCGGCGCGATCCAGGCCGGATACGCCATCGGCGGCGGCCACTCGCCGGTCAATCACTTCTACCGGTTCCCGGGCATGGGGCCGTCGGCCGCCGAGGGGACTGCTCCGTCCGTCCCCAGCACCATGAGCGAGGGGGACGGCCGGTGAGCACAGTCGACCGACTACTCACGATCGCGGGGAAGACGTTTGACAGCCGGCTCATGGTCGGGACCGGCAAGTACCGGACGACGGCCGAGATGGTCGGCGCAATCCGGGCGTCCGGGACGTCGATCGTTACCGTCGCGCTCCGCAGGATCGATTTCGACGACCCAGCCAGTCGCTCGGTGCTCGAGGACCTGGACTGGTCACGCTACACGATCCTCCCCAACACCGCCGGCTGCGCGACCGCCGAGGAGGCGGTGCGGGTGGCCCGGATGGCCCGGGCGATGGGCCTGTCCGACTGGGTCAAGGTCGAAGTCATCCCTGACCCGCGGTACCTCCTGCCCGATCCCGTCGGCACGCTGGAGGCCTGCCGGACGATGATCGACGAGGGGTTCACCGTCCTGCCGTATATCGGCGCGGACCCGGTCCTCGCCCGGCGCCTCGCCGAGATGGGTGCGGCGACGGTCATGCCGCTCGCCTCCCCGATCGGCTCCGGCCAGGGGATCGTCAACCGGGAGGCGATCCGGATCATCGTCGAGCAGGCGACCGTCCCTGTCGTCGTCGACGCCGGGATCGGGGCACCGTCCGACGCCTCATTGGCAATGGAACTCGGCGCCGATGCCTGCCTCGTCAACTCCGCGATCGCGCTGGCGGACGACCCGGTCCTGATGGGCGAGGCGATCGGCATGGGCGTCGCCGCCGGCCGGAAGGCATACCTGGCCGGTCGCATCCCGAGCAAGGCATATGCGTCAGCCAGCAGTCCGACGACCGGTCTGGTCGGGGCAACGGCGTGACCGCATCTCCATGGGCGGAAGACCCGGCGTGCCTCCGGGCGGCGCTGGCCCTCTACCTCGTTGCCGATCCGGAGCAGTCCGTCTCGGGCGACCTCGTCGCGGATGTCGCGGCGGCGCTCGCCGGCGGCGTCACCTGTGTCCAGCTCCGGGCCAAGCGGTTGACCGACCTCGACGCCTATCGACTCGCCATCGAATTGGCCGGACTCTGTCGCCAGTACCGGGTACCGCTCCTCGTGAACGACCGCCTGGACGTGGCCCTCGCAGTCGGTGCCGACGGCATCCACGCCGGCGTGACCGATCTGCCCATCGAGGTGATCCAGCGGCTCGGGAACGGCCGCCTCCTGATCGGCTGGTCGCCCGAGAGCGACGGCCAGATCAGCGCCGCCGCCGCTGACGGCGCCCACTACCTCGGGCTCGGGCCGATCTTTGGCACGGCCACCAAGGTAGACGCCGGCGAAGCGATCGGTCTCGACGGCTTCGCCGACCGGGTCTGCCACACGACCCTCCCGACGGTCGGCATCGGCGGCATCACGTCCCGGACCGCCGCGTCGGTCGTCGCGGCTGGCGCCGACGGGGTCGCTGTCGTCGGCGCCATCCTGCGTTCGAGCGACCCCCGTCAGGCAGCGTGGGATCTCCGCGCGGTGGTCGACGCGGCGCGAGGAGTTCGGGCCGGATGAGCCTTTGTCTACCCTACCCCACCCTCATGCTCGTCACGGACCGGCACCGCTCCTCGATGTCATTGCGTGATGCCGTTCGGGCCGCCGTGTCGGCCGGAGTCGATCTGGTCCAGCTCCGGGAACCAGACCTGGACGACGCGGAGATCGAGCGGATCGCCCGCGACCTGATCGGCACGATCGGGCCGCGGCGTCTCGTGCTCAACGGACGGCCGGGCCTCGCCGCCCGGCTCGGACTCGGGGTCCACCTGCGCGACGGCCAGCGCAACGCCGATGTGGCCGCGCGGGGCGACGACCGGCTGCTGGGGCGGTCGATCCACGAGGCGGGCGCGGTCGTCCCGGACGACCCGCCGGACTACGTCCAGGCAGGCAACGTCTTCGCGACCCGGACGCATCCCGACCGACCCGGCCGAGGGCTGGACTGGCTGGCCCGCGTGGTCGAGAACAGTCCCGTGCCGGTTCTGGCGATCGGCGGCATCGACGCCAGCAATGTCGCCGGGGTCCTACGGAGCGGTTGCCACGGCATCGGAGTGATCGATGCGATCCTCGCCGCCGCCGACCCCACAGTGGCGACCGTGACACTGCGCCAGGCACTCGACCGGGCTGTCCGGGATCAACAGGTAGCCGACACTGGAAACCATACCGGGATCCTCGGAAGGGGGACAATGATATGACCGAACAGGCAGGAGACGAGACCCGTCGGAAAGACGCTGGAATCGACGTGACCATCAACGGGACGTCTCGGACGGTCCCGGAGGGCAGCACGATCGGCGACTTCCTCGCGGGCAGGGGCTACCGCGTCACGATGATCATCGTGGAGCTCAACGGCGAGATCGTCCCCCGGGAGACCTGTGCCGACATCGTCATGCGCTCCGGCGACCGGATCGAGATGGTCCACGCGGTCGGTGGCGGCTGAGAGGCGCCGGTCTGACCCCGCTCCCGGACGGGCTCGACGCCCCGGCAAAGGCGAGGCTACCCATCCGGACCGAGCGGTGAGACGACGTCAAGGACGGGCGGCTCGTCGCCGTCCTCCCACGGGTCCCAGACGCATTGCCGGAGATCGACGGTGTAGTCGTCGGAGAACGGGATGCCCTCCTCCAGCAATCGCGCCCGCATGATGTCCGGGTGGCCGAAGTACCAGCCCCCGGTCAACTCCCCGTTGCGGTTGACCACGCGGTGAGCCGGGAGATCGACGGCTCCGACCGCGCCCATCAGCGCCCACCCGACCATGCGTGCGCCCCGCGGATCGCCGATGGTACGGGCGATCCGACCATAGGTGGTGACCCGTCCCCTCGGGATCCGGGCGACCACGGCATAGACCCGTGCCGAGAAGTCCGCTGATGCCGGCACCGTGCTCGCTCCCCGGCCGCACCGCGACCGTCCTACCCGTTAGCCGAGGGTGACCGTGGTCACGGCCCGACCAGCGCGGGGGCAGCTGGCCGTCACTGTGACCTCCGTGCCCGCAGTGGCCTCGACCACGAAGCGGACGTCCGCCCGGCGGCGGGCCGCGACCGGCCCGCGCCACGGCTCATCCGTGGCGGACGACTCGCCCTTGAGGTGCCCGATGGACTGCCGCTGCCCGCCGTCGAGTACCTTGGCGCCGACACCCGCCAGGTCGACACTGACCGTCCCCGCCCGGCGGACGTCGACCGCCTGCTGGCACACATTCGTCGGCAGGAACCCCGCGTTCGCGACTCTCGCCGTCACCAGCCAGTGGCCCTCACCGAGCCCCTGGACATCGATCGACTCGATCTCCAGCCGGGGCGCCGACCGCGCGACGAGAAAGCTCCAGTCGATCGCCGGACCGGCGATCTCCTCGATGTACTGGACCGGCGCGTTCTGATGGGTGTACTTGAACGTCCAGCCACCGATCTCCACGGGTCCCAGTTGGGGGTGATCGAACGGGTGCCACGCGACGAAGCCCCTGCCGCCGAGTGCCTCGTCGTTCCAGGCGAGCATCCGGGCCTCGCCCGCCTCGTCCAGGGTCTGGAACGGCGCGACCCGCTCGGGTCGGGCGGTGGACGTCTTCTGGACGTCCCACAGCTCGGGCACCCATGTCAGGACGCCCATCTGGCTATACGCCCAGTCCATGAGCGAGCCGGAACGGGCGGTGTCCGTCTCCTCGTCATAGCTCTGGAAGGCCGGGCAGCCCGTCATCCGGACGTAGTGCCTGGTCAATGTCCGGTACTCCGACTCCAGGTCGTCGTGCGGGTAGGAGGTGATCGAGCGCGACGAGGGGAGGGTGAAAATGAACCCGCCGGCCGTGTGATAGAGCACGGCGGCGAAGATGTTCGGGTGGGCGAGGAAGAAGTCCGCTGTCGCCCGCGTCTCGGGCATGGAGAGCGGGTAGGGGCCGGCGCCGTACTGCAGGTACTCGGGCTGCCAGTTGTGCGGGAAGCTGCGATTGAAATCCAGTCCCCAGTAGGACGAGGCCATCGTCAGGTTGGCGCCGACGGGTCCCTCGACCATCCCCTCCTGGACGAGCTGGTAGCGCTTACTCTCCGGGGTGTCGGGGTCGCAGCGGAGCATGATCCGCGGATCCAGATCCGAGACGCACCACTCACCTCGCGGGTCGCGGATCCGCATCACGGTGATCTCCCCATCGCCGTCGATGTCCTCCGGGTGCAGACCAGGCTGCCGGGAGGGAGAGGGCCACGGGATCGCGGCGCTCCGGAGCCGGTACGGCGTCGTGAGGTACACCTCGGCGCCGTCAGGCGAGACCCGCGGCCGGACGTAGAACGTATACCGGGCGAGGACGTCGGCGACGTCCGGCTCACGGGCCCGGGAGAGCAACGCCTGGATCGTCGCCAGCGCGACCACCGACGGCAGGACCTCGCCGGCGTGGATATTGCCCTCGACATAGACGGCGGGCTTGTCGTCCGGGGAACCAGCGCGTCTGTCCGAGACCGTGGCGGACAGCAGCGGCCGGCCCTCGCTCGAGTGGCCGATCGTCTCGACCGTCATCAGGTCAGGGAACGCCTCCGCCCAGGACTGGAGCAGCGTGGCGATCTCGTCATGGCTGGGATACCGGTCGAATGTCAGCGGGGTCACCGTCGCTCCTTGTCGTGATGCGTCATGGTCGTCCATCGACCACCGCGATCCGTTCCGGTCCCGTCGCGGACAGGAGTCGGCAGATCGGTCGGTCGGTCGACAGCGGCTATACTTTCGACACCTACGCGTGAAGATAGCGGATTGCCAGCGAGCGTCGTGCCCCCATCCCGCTGTCCACAGGAGAACCAATGGTACGGACATTATTGACGAGGGTCTTCGGCGAGACCGACGAGAAGATCGCTCGCCGCTACCTCCCCCTCGTCGAAGACATCAACGGACTCGAGGACGAGACGCGGGAACTGACCGATGAGGAGCTCCGTGATCTGACACAGGAGTTCCGCTCGCGGCTCGACGCCGGCGAGACGCTCGACGACCTCCTGCCCGAGTCGTTCGCGGCCACCCGGGAAGCCGCCCGGCGGGTCCTCGGCCAGCGCCACTACGACGTCCAGTTGATCGGCGGCATCGTCCTCCACGAGGGCAAGATCGCCGAGATGCGGACCGGCGAGGGCAAGACGCAGACGGCGACGCTCGCGATCGCGCTCAACGCCCTGACCGGTGAGGGCGTCCACCTGATCACCGTCAACGACTACCTCGTCCGGCGCGACGCCGCCTGGATGGGAAAGGTCTACCACGCGCTCGGTCTGTCGGTCGCGGCGATCCAGCACGAGACGGCATTCCTGTACGACCCGGCGTATGAGTCGGAGGAGGAGGGCGCCATCCAGCACCTCCGGCCGGTGACGCGCGCGGAGGCGTACGGCGCGGACATCACGTACGGGACGAACAACGAGTTCGGGTTCGACTACCTCCGCGACAACATGGTGACGACGGCTGCCCGCAAGGTCCAGCGCGGGCTCCACTTCGGCATCGTCGACGAGGTGGACAACATCCTCATCGACGAGGCCCGGACGCCGCTGATCATCTCGGGGCAGGCGCAGGCCGCCAACGACAAGTACTACCAGTTCGCCCAGATCGCCAAGCAGCTCCGCAAGGACCGCGACTTCGAGATCGAACTGAAGAGCCGTACGGTGAACCTGACTGACGCCGGCATCGACCGGGTCGAGGAACTGGCGGGGATCCCCGAAGGCGAGAGCATCTACGACGACCGGTACATCGACCTGACCCACTACCTGGAGCAGGCGGTCAAGGCCGAAGTGATTTTCAAGCGCGACAAGGACTACATCGTCGACGCGGAGGGCGAGGTCGTCATCGTCGACGAGTTCACCGGCCGGCTGATGCCGGGACGGCGTTACAGCGAGGGACTCCACCAGGCGATCGAGGCCAAGGAGGGTGTCCGCGTCCGTCGCCAGAACGTCACGATGGCGACGATCACGTTCCAGAACTACTTCCGGATGTACGAGAAGCTGTCCGGCATGACCGGCACGGCCCGGACAGAGTCCGAGGAGTTCCACCGGATCTACAGCCTCGACGTCGTCACCATCCCGACCAACAAGCAGATCATCCGGGACGACGCCGCCGACCTCGTCTTCCGCACGGAGGAGGGCAAGTTCCGGGCGGTCGCCAGGGAAATCACGGCGATGCGCGACGCCGGGCGGCCGGTCCTCGTCGGGACGACCTCCATCGACACCTCCGAGCGTCTGAGCAAGCTGCTCGACCAGCTCGGGACCCCACACCTCGTCCTCAACGCCAAGCAGCACGAGCGCGAGGCGAACGTGGTCGCGGAGGCGGGACAGGCGCCGGGCAGCAAGGGCAACGTCACGATCGCGACCAATATGGCCGGGCGCGGCACGGACATCGTCCTCTCGGAGGAGGTCCGTCAGGCTGGCGGGCTCCACATCATCGGAACCGAGCGGCACGAGTCGCGGCGGATCGACAACCAGCTCCGGGGCCGCGCCGGTCGCCAGGGCGATCCCGGCTCCACCCGGTTCTTCGTCTCGCTGGAAGACGACCTGATGAAGCGGTTCGGCTCCGACCGGATCGGCTCGATGATGGACCGCCTCGGCATGACCGACGAGACGCCGATCGAGCACCCGCTCATCTCCCGGTCGATCGAGAGTGCCCAGCAGAAGACCGAGGGCCACAACTTCGACATCCGCAAGCACGTCGTGCAGTACGACGACGTGATGAACAAGCACCGCGAGGTGATCTACGGCGACCGCGACAAGGTCGTGGCCGGCGAGGACATGTCCGACCGGATCGCCGAGATGGTCTCCGGCGAGATCGATGCCCTCATCGCGAAGGCGCAGCCGGTCGAGCGCGGCGGCGAGATGGACTACGACCTCCTCGCCGAGAGCTACCGGGCGCTGATCGGCCGCACCGAGTTGACGGTGGAGGACATCGAGGGCCTGGAGGCTGACGAGATCGCCGCCATCTTCGTCGAGGACGCCGACCGGGCCCTCGACGAGGTGGAGGATCAGTTCCCCGACGGCGCGATGCGGACCGTCGAGCGACACGTCATGCTCGCGGTGATCGACCGGCTATGGGTCGAACACCTGACTGCGATGGACGATCTCCGCGAGGGTGCCGGCCTCCAGGCCTACGCGCAGCGCGACCCGCTCATCGCCTACAAGAGCAACAGTTTCCGGCTGTTCAACGAGCTCCTCGAGCACATCCGCCACGACGTCGTCCATACCATCTTCCGGGTCCAGCCGGCCGCCGCCCAGCAGCCGGTCCGGACGGCAGTGACCGAGGTCACGACGACGACGAACGCCCCGGCCGAGGCCGAGGAGCGGGCCCCGGTCGTCAAGCGCCGCAAGGTCGGCCCGAACCAGCCCTGCTGGTGCGGCAGCGGCAAGAAGTACAAGCACTGTCACGGCGCCCCGCAGCCGCAGGTAGCGACCCGGGTCTAGGCCGGCCATGACCGATGCGGATCAGCGGCGACGGGCCGGGTCGAGTGAAACGACCCGGCCCGTCGCCGTCAGGCTGGCGTCCGATCGAGGCGACATTCCTGAGAGCTGAGGGGGTTCCGCCCCAACACGGGCAGAGGCCATCGCCTCAATATCGCACCCCATGCTCGATCCAGAACTTCAGCAGGGTCAACGCTTCACCCCAACCGACGGCGCAATCCATGATCTGGAAACGACCATCAGGGGTGTCCGGATAGCCGGTCTCGGTGACGGTCACCACGGTGCCATCGGGGACTGCATCGAGAGCGAACGCGACGGTCGTTCGCTGGCCCAGATGCTCGTTCCACTGGAACACGTACCGCGACGGACGCTGCGCGTCGATCACGGGTCCACTCCGGTCACCGTCGGTCTTGTCCGGTCCCCATCCTCTCCACCGGAAGACATACGACCCGCCGGGCCGGGCGTCGATCTCAGAACCACGAGTGAACCAGCTGTCGAATCCCTCTCCCGTGGTCAGTGCGTCATAGACGCTCTCCGGGTCAGATCTGATCAGCGTGCGGTGAACGATCTTCAGATCGAGCATGGTCTCCATGCGTTCCCCCGGTGACTCGACGGACATGTCGGGCCCTGGACCAGTGAGCGATTTGCTCACCGACCATGCTGGCCCACGTTCGGTTCCGCTGCTTCTCCGATCTTGCCGGACTTGAGAACAGCATTCAAAGGCGCACGAAAACGACGGGAGGCCCAGCCGATACCGGCCGGGCCTCCCGTACGCGGGATATCAGCGGCTAGAACTTCTGGTCGCGGCCCCGGACTTCGCCGATGACCTTGCCGACACCGCGACCGACCTTG
>CADCWK010000026.1 GCA_902806375.1 uncultured Thermomicrobiales bacterium | reverse complement strand
CCATCGCATGGCGCGGCTGGCGCGTCCGTCCAGCGACACCATGGTCGGGACAGCGGCAGGCTGGGCCGTCATGACGCCAGCGGTCGGATCGGTGATACTCGCGCAGCGGTCCGTCGCGCCGGAGCCGGGCGCTGACCCGCCCGGTGCCAATCCCAGGAGAAGTCGACCAATGGCCATCTTCGCTGCGTGGGTCACCTATACGAATCACGAGGAACGGCTCCGGGTCCGGCCGGCCCATCGCGCCTACCTCGCCCAGTTGCTGACCGACGGGAAACTGGTCGCGTCCGGGCCCTTCACCGACGAGACCGGTGCGCTCCTGATCTACAACGCGTCCGACGAGGCGGAGGTCCGGGCGATCATGGCGGCCGACCCGAACAGCGCTGCCGGGGCCTTCGCCTCGATCGAGCTCAAGGAGTGGAACCGGGTGTTCGCCGAGACCACGGCTGAACTCCGACCGTAACGCACGCCAGGTCCGGTCATGTTGGAGTCAACGACCCGGAGCCGCGCCAGAAAAACAGGACGCCCGGTCCTTATCAGGGGACCGGGCGTCGCCGTAACGGTGGGCGATGGGAGCGGGACTACAGCTCCTGGTGATACGCGAACAGGCGCTCGCCGTCCAGCCGGCGGAGCTTCTGCAGCGCCTCGTTCTCGATCTGGCGGACGCGCTCGCGGCTGATCTGGAGCTGCTCCCCGACCTCGGCCAAGGTGTGCTGGTGACCGGCGCCCAGACCGAAGCGGAGCTGGAGGACCAGCTTCTCGCGGGCAGTCAGGGTGTCGAGCGCGGCGTTGATGTCTCGCTTGAGCATCGACTCGCTGGCAGCTTCGTAGGGGGTCTCACTCAGCTCGTCGGCGATCAGGTCGCCGAGGCTGGTGTCATCCTCATTGCCGATCGGCGTCTCGAGCGAGATCGTCCGCTGGGCGGCCTGGACGATCTGGTGGATCTTCTCGGGCGGGACTTCCATCGCCTCGGCTACTTCCTCGGCCGACGGCTGGCGGCCGAGCTGCTGGGCGAGGCGGTTGAGGGTCTTGCGGTAGCGGGAGATCGAGTCGCCCATGTGGACCGGCAGGCGGATGGTCCGGCTCTGGTCGGCGATGGCGCGGGTAATCGCCTGGCGGATCCACCACGTCGCGTAGGTGCTGAAGCGGAAGCCCTTGCGCCAGTCGTACTTCTGGACGGCGCGCATCAGCCCGATATTGCCCTCCTGGATCAGGTCCAGCAGGGTCAGGCCGCGGTTGACGTACCGCTTGGCGATCGAGACCACGAGTCGCAGGTTGGCCCGGACGAACTGCTGGACGGCCTCCTGGTCGGAGTCCTCCACCCGCTTGGCCAGCGAGATCTCCTGGTCGTGGGTCAGGAGCGGGGTCTCGGCGATCTCCCGGAGGTAGAGCCGGACCGGGTCATTGATGAAGTTCGGGTCAAGCCGCTGCAGGACATCGAGGTCACGCTCGATGTCGACCGAGGGAGCCTTCTCGACCTCACGGACGACCGCCAGTTCCGTCTGGATCTCGGCGGGAAGTTCGATCTGGCTATCGTCGCTCTGGATCTGCTTCTCGACGAGCTGGTCCAGCTGGTTGGGATCGTACGGCTGCAATGAGTCACTCATAGACAACTCCTCGTAATGGTACGCGCGCTTCTGGGTTCTGGATCAGTTGGCGTCGCAGCGGGGGGAACGCTGGGTGGGATGCGCTGCGGAGTCACCGACTGGCGGATAGTTGGCGGGTTGCCGGGGCGGGATCTCGGGACCCGTGAGCGGGCCGCATTGATCGAGATCGTCGCCCACTCGCGACGGCCCGCAACTGTAATACCGCGTGATGACGCGGATGAGATGCCACCGATTCCGCTGGTCACCCCTGCCGGCCAGATTGACGGTCGTCCGATGCGTGAAGTTCCGGGGATTTACGGAACCCGCTCGGAATGATGTGGGGGACTAGCGACAGGCCGGCGGGTGCGGGCACCCGGGCGAGAGGGGGTATCGGTGCCGATGGGCAACGGGTCTGCCGACCCACGGGCGCACAACAAACGACGGCGGGTATTCCCGCCGTCGTTCGCTTGTACCGGAAGCGAGGGTCGGGATCAGCCGCAGCCGCAGCCCTGGCTGGTCGTGGCGTTCTCGCCGGTGTCGAACGAGTGGCCACATGAGCAGGAAGCCACCGCGTTCGGGTTGCGAACGGTGAAGCCACCACCCATCAGGGAGTTGATGTAGTCGATCTCGGAGCCTTCGAGGTAGGAGGCACTGAAATTGTCGACGAGGATGCGGACGCCGTTGGACTCGATGATCTCGTCACCCTCCTCGACCTGCTCCTCGACGGTCATCCCGTACTGGAGGCCGGAGCAACCGCCGGGGGCAACGAAGACGCGGAGGCCGTACTCGGGCGTACCCTGCTCGTCGAGGAATCGGCGGAGCTGGTCGGCGGCCTCGTTGGTGATGGACATCATGGTGTGGGGGTTCCTTCAGGGGCGCCGGTTACCGGACATGCCGACAGACCAGTCGCACCGAGACAGTGCTCAGAGACGTCCCGGACGTGTCACTTACCAAAGTATAGCAAGGTCGAGGCGGATTGTCAACGCGGTGTTGTTGGCCAGGTATGTCCTGCCATCGTCATTAGGTCCTCGTTAGTGGATTACGTACTTCTATCGATAGCCGTGTGGACCTTCCGTACCTAGAATCGGGGACGGGCACCTGGGTTTGGACCGGCTGAGGGTCAACCCGGTGGGCGCCCGACGGAACCGGCCTCTCCGTCAGGAGCGGCCGCCGGTGGCTCCCAGATGACCCACCAATCAATGCGAAACGGATGTCGATCAGCACACGTTATCTGGTACGGACGGCAACGGTCGCAAAGCCTGGGGGGGCGGCGGGACCACTGGCCGGACGGCAAGTAATTCAGGATTTGGAAGGGAAGCGGACATGGGAACGGGATCCGAGATTGTGGACGTGACGACAGTTGATTCGAGATCCGGCACCGATCGAGCGGCTTTTGGTCGTCGGACATTCGCCGGGTTTGCCCTCGGTGGCGCGGTCGCCCTCGCGGCGGGCTTCGGTAGCCGAGCACTGGCCCAGGAGGTCACCGCCCAGAGCTACACCGTGCGGACGACCGCTGCCGTCAACCTGCGCAGCGGCGCTGGTACGACGTTCGGCATCCTGGCCGTCGTACCGGCGGGAACCACCCTGAATTCCACACTGGCGCTTGCCAATGGGTTCGAGGAGGTCATCTACAACGGGACGCGGGGGTGGGTCTCCCGGGACTACCTCGTCCAGGTCACCAACGGTGGAACAGGGAGCCGACCGCCCGCCGAGACCCAGTTCACCGGCAAGGCCAAGGTCATGGAAGCAGTCAACTTCCGGGCCGGGCCCTCGACGACTGCCGCCATCGATCTCACGATGGCGGCCGGGACGGTCGTCGACACCAGCGAGCTGACCCAGAACGGGTTCCGGGCCGTCCGCCTCAACGGGCAGGCCGGCTGGGTCATCGCCGGCGCCCTGGTCCCCGTCACAGGGGGCGACACGTCTCCACCGCCTGCCGGTGGCCAGGCCGGGTTCATGAACACCGCCGCCAACTTCCGGATGGACCCGAGCTACGGCAACAACGTCATCCGGGTCCTGCCGGTCAACACCGTCGTGACGATCACCAGTGAGCGATCAGGCGACTTTATCCGCGTCCAGACGCCGGGCGATATCGGCTGGGTCTACGCCGCCTTCGTCAGTTACGGTCCGCCCCCAGGCAACGGGACCCCTCCGCCGACCGGTGGCCGGGCGGGCACGGTGACTACCGCCCTCAACCTGCGGGCTTCGGCATCGACGGGCGCGCAGATCCTCGCCGTGATGCCAGCTGGCGCGAGCGTGACCATCATCGGGGCGGCCACCAACGGCTTCCTTCCGGTCACGTTCAGTGGGCTGAGCGGTTGGGCGTCGGAAGCGTACATCCAGTCCGGAGGTCAGACTCCCGGTCAGGCCACCTTCCGGACAACCGCCGCCCTGAACCTGCGGGCCCAGGCCAGTGTCGCCTCGACCCTGCTGCTCGTCGTGCCAGCCGGCGCGACCGTCGCGGCGACGGGCTCCGGATCGGCCGGGTACCTCGGCGTGTCGTATCAGGGAACGTCGGGCTTCGTCCTGGCGAACTTCCTCGTCTCGATCTAGCTCAACCGTATGTGGAATCGTCGTCGTTGCGGTCGGTGATCTGACAAGCCGACCCGGCAAAGAGCGCAGGGGCGCCGGGCATTCGAATACTCCTCCCGCGGCCGGCTATGGGAATCCGGTTGGATGGTGCGGGGTCGGCCGTGGTCGATGGGCACTGGGTGAATTGGGTGAATGGGACTGGTACGTCCGTCGGTGGGGCATCGATTCGGGATCTGAGTCGGCGAACGGTAATAGGGACGGTTGGAGGAGGGGGCAGGCGCTGGAATTATCCGGCGTTTGCCCCCCTCTCACGTCCGGTCTGGCAAGACCCTCGGGAGCCCGCGTGAGAGGCGATGGGGGGTCCACTGGCTTCTCTTTCAGACCGGTGACCGATGCGATCACCACCGTTGTTGCCGGACCATCCCCTCGCGTGTCATGAGTGATCGTCGCCTGTTGGGTGACCGGTAATCGCGGGCTGGGGAACGGAACGCTTTTCAGCCCACCAGCGTCTTTAGGATGAGAGCCCTGAGTAGGCGCCCTGGAGCGCAGGGAGCCGGGTTCCGGTAGTAATGGGTCGGCAGGTACGAGAGGAAGTAGATATGGTTGTCGAAGAGTCGGGTGCGTCTACGGGCGGGATGGGATTGGCGCGGGCGATGGATCGTCGGCGCTTCGCGACTCTGGTGGTTGCCGGGGCGATCGCGGCGGGGGCAATGGCCACTTCGAGCGGGAGCGCGTCGGCGCAGGTCGCCGGCCTGCTCCGCGTGACGGTCAACCTGAACCTGCGGAGTGGTCCGGGAACGGGTTATTCCGTAATCACGGTCATCCCGGCGGGGACCGTGGTCGAAGGGATCGGCGGGGGGCAGGACGGCTTCGTCCCAGTCCTCTACAACGGTCGGCAGGGCTGGGTCTCGGCGAGCTATGTCGTTCGGGATGACAGTCACGGGCCGGGTGGTGGGTCGGCGGGCTATATCAACACCGCCGCCAACTTCCGAATGGAACCGAATTACGGCAACAACGTGATCCGGGTCCTGCCGGTCAACACCGTCGTGACGATCACCGGCGAGCGCTCGGGTGATTTCATCCGCGTGCAGACGCCGGGTGACATCGGCTGGGTCTACGCCCCCTTCGTGACGGTCGGCAACCCGCCGGGCGGCAACCCGCCACCGGGCTCCGGCGCGCGAGCGACCACCACCACGGCGCTGAACCTCCGGGCGCAGCCGTCGACGGGGGCGCGGGTCCTCCTCGTCATGCCGGCTGGGGCCACGATCTACGTCACCGGTTCGGCCAGCAGCGGGTTCCTGCCGGTCGTCTACAACGGCACGAGCGGCTGGGCTGCAGCCCAGTTCATCAGTGGCGGTGGGGGGACGAACAACCCTGGTGCCCAGCGGTTCAAGGCCACCGCGGCCCTGAACATCCGGGCGCAGCCCAACGCCAACTCCCAGTTGCTCGGGGTGGTGCCGGCCGGTGCGATCGTCACCTACAGCGTCAACGGCACGGCAGGGTACATCGGCATCACGTACAACGGGATCACCGGCTTCGTGCTGGCTGCCTATCTCGTCCAGGCGTGACGCGTCGCCGGGTCGCTCGGACCGTCCGCCGGCAAGCGGGCCCGTCTGGCGGCGATGCGACGATCGGCTGAATAACGATCTCAGGACACAGGCGTGGGCGTCGGACGATTCCGGCGCCCACGCCGCTCGTTCGTCCACGGGACGCTCTCCCTGGCGGGAAGCCCGGTCAGCCGTGGTCCATCCCGGCATGGTCCGTCATGGTCAACGGCGTCGTCGCCTCGGTCCCCGGTGTCACGACCACGAACTGTCCCATCATCCCGTTGTCCTCGTGGCGGAGGAGATGGCAGTGATACATGTACGGCATCGCCGGATCCACGTGGTCCGGGAACCGGACGGCGAGGCGGACCGTCGACCCCGCGGGGACGAAGACCGTGTCCTTCGACCCGGACAGGTGACCACCAGGCGCCTCGCCGTCGATGTCGAGGACCCGGAACGCGGCCCCGTGGATGTGGAACGTGTGCATCAGGTCGTCGGCCTGGACCTCCCAGATCTCGACGGAGCCGGCCGCGATCGCGAGGTCGATCCGGCGGTGATCCATCGTCCGACCGTTGAGGCTGTCGTGCCCCTCGAGCTGGAACGTGCGCGTCGTCGTCGCCTCGGCCAGCGGGATCCGATCCGCGACTGGCTCGCCTGGCAGCGCCGGTGGGACCGCGCCGACTCCGCCGAGCGTCGGAGCCGCCTGGAACCGGAGCAGATCCAGGACATCGTCGCCACCCCAGAACCGGTCCGAGAGACCCCCTCCGAGGTCCTGCGCGAAGCTCCGCAGCGTGACCACCTCACCGGGCCGGAACGTGGCGACGACCTCGGCCCGCTCGCCGGGAGCCAGGGGCAGGCGGCCCAGCGCGACGGGCGCCGGCAGCAGTCCGCCGTCGGTCGCGACGAGCGTGAGCGGACGGCCATCGGCGAATCCCAGGTTGTAGCTGCGGACCTCCGAACCGTTCAGGAGGCGGAGGCGCACGGTCGCCGTCGTCACCTCGAAGTAGGGTGAGCGGGTGCCGTTGACCAGCATCGTGTCGCCGAGGTGACCGATCGCGGTCGTACCCGTGATCGTCCGGAGCAGGCCCGGCTCGTCGAGCATCTCGCCGTCATCGCCGAAGGACCGATCCTGGAGGATGAGCGGGATGTCATCGACGCCGTAGTCACGCGGCAGGCCGGCTGTGGCCGAGGACTCATCCTCGACGATGAACAGACCGGCGATCCCCCGGTGGACGTGCCGGGCGGTGGCGCCATGGGGGTGAGGGTGATACCAGAGCGTCGCGGCGGGCTGGTCGATCGCCCAGCTCGGCGACCAGGTCTTCCCGGGCTGAATCATCTGGTGGGGGCCGCCATCCATCACGGCCGGGAGATCGACCCCGTGCCAGTGGATCGTGGTCGGTTCCGGCAGCGCATTCTCGACGGTGACCCGTACTACCTCCCCCCGGCGGCCGCGGAGCGTCGGCCCGAGGATGGGACCGTTGGCTCCCCAGGTCTCCGTCGTCCGTCCTTCAAGGATGCTGGACACGCCCGGTGCCAGCCGCATCGTGAACTGCCGGGTCCCGTCCGTCTCGATCGTCCCGTCGTCGACCGGAGGGATGTGCAGCGGGTTCGCGAAACCGAGGTCATCCGCCGTGTCGATGTCGGCGGTGGCGTAGGCCATCCCGTATGCGCTCCCGGCCCCCGCCAGGCCGACGACGGTGACGCCTCCGGCCGCGAGGAGTGCGCGTCGTCCCAGAGTCCGCTGTCTGCCCATCCCGTCCACCTCTCCATGCGACCAACCGGACCGATCGTCCTGTCATCAGCGTAGAGACGGCAATTGTTCAGGGTATGGCGGGACTGTGAGGACGGTGCGACCTGCTGTGACGATCCTGTGGCGAGACGGCTCGCCGTCGGTGACTTCTCAGGTGATTGCGAGGACCCGGGCCGGTCCGCCGGAGCCCCCGACGAACCGTGGCGCGCCGACGACGATCGTGGCCCCGGCGGCCGGGACCTCGCCAAGAGCGGCCAGGTTCTCCACGCCGTAGCGACCGGCACCGAGCAGGATGACGTGAGACTCGAAGAACGGAGAGGTCGTGTTGTCCATGCTGATCGTGTCGACGCCCACCCCGACGATGTCACGCTCCTCGATCAGGAAGGCGGCGGCGGACGGCGACCATGCCGGGAAGTGGAGCAGGCCGTCCTCCCCGATGTTCAGGTAGGCATCCGGGTCGTCGGCGCGCCGGTCCCAGCCGGACGACATCGCGACGAATGCGCCCGCCGGGAGCTCACCGTGTTCGTCCTCCCAGGCCAGGATGTCATCGGGCTGGACCGTGGCGTCGGCGTCGTCCCGCGCACGGGCGGAGATGTCGATGACGGCCAGCGGCGCGACGAGCCGTCCGGCCGGGATCTCACTGACGTCGTCCCCATCGCCGATGAAGTGGGCCGGGGCGTCGACATGGGTGCCGACGTGCTCCTCCAGCGTGACCTGCCGGGACAGCGAGCCGATCCCGTCGATCGTGCTCGTCACCGTCGCCGAGAACGGCGTGTAGCCCGGGTAGACGGGGAATGCCGCCGACAGGGCATGGGTGAGGTCGAACACTTCGCCTGCCCGTGGAGCCAGCTGGCGCCGGGCTCCGCTGGGCCGGACCGGTGACGCGAGCAGGGCCGCTCCGGCGAGTGCGCCGCCCAGCATCGCGCGCCGTCCCAGCTGGCGGGACCGGACGGTCGAGGTGACGTGAGTGATGATGGCGTGATTGCACATTCCGGCGTCTCCAGTGGCGGGCTCCCTCCGGACGGCGGGTCTACCCGAGCGGGCGCGATGTTGCCTGGTGGGTAGTGCCGCATGGTCCACGCCGTGCGACCCTGTCTCCAGCAGCGCCGGGCCGGTTCGGGCCCGGTTGGCACCATCGGGTACAGCAGAGGGAGCAAGGATGCGCGTCGTCGTGACCGGAGGCAGTGGCCAGGCGGGCCAGGAAGTCGTGCGGAGTGTGGCCGGGGCGGGCCATGAGGTCATCAATCTCGATCTGCGTGCACCGGCACCGGGGCTGGGACTGCCGGGCGAATTCTGCCGGGTCGAGATCACCGAGATCGGAGAGGTCTACGACGCCCTCTTCCAGTTCCGGCCCGACGCAGTCTGCCATCTCGCTGCCAACCCGTCGCCGCAGGGGCAGGCGAGGATCGATGTCTTCAGCAACAACACACTCTCTGCCTACGCGATGATGCAGGCGGCGGCCGACCTCGGCGTCAGCCGGATCGTCTACGCCTCCAGCGAGACGGTGACGGGGATCGTCCATGGCCGCCGGCCGGACCGGATCCCGTTCGACGAGTCGCTCCGGCTGGACGCGCCGAACGCCTACGCGCTGAGCAAGTACCTGAGCGAAGTCATCGCCGACTCGATGGTGCAGAGCTACCCCGGCACGAGTTTCGTGGGACTGCGCCTGTCCAACGTCATGCCGAACGATGACCACGGCCGGGAGATGCTGGCCGAGCGCCGCACCAACGAGGCTCGCGGGGCATTCAACCTCTGGAGCTACGTCGACGCCCGTGACGTCGGCTCGGCGTTCCTCGCTGCCCTCGAGGGCGAGACGACCGGCAACGAGGTGTTCCTCGTCGCGGCGGCCGACACCGTGATCGACACCCCGCTCGCTGAACTCCTGGCGACGCATTTCCCCGGCGAGGACCTTGCCAGCCGGCTCGCTCCGGGTCATGGCCCGACGACTTCCGCCTTTGACTGCGGGAAGATGGCGCGCGTCTTTGGCTGGCACGCGCAGCACTCCTGGCGCGACCAGCCGGCCTAATCCGCAGAGGCACCAGGAGGCGCAATCCGATGTCGCGTGATGCATCCGCCCAGGCGGCCGTCCAGGCCGTGCTGGATGAGTACGTCGCCACCGGTGGCGAGACTGGCCTCCAGGTGGCGGCGTACCTCGATGGTCGACAGGTGGTCGACGCCTGGGCCGGGGTCGCCGACCCAGCGACGGGGCGCCCCTACGACGGCGAGACGCTGACGACGGTGTTCTCCGTCACCAAGGGTGTCGCGGTGACGGCGGTGCATCTGCTCGCCGAGCGCGGACTGATCGCGTACGACCGGCCCGTCGCGAGCTACTGGCCCGCCTTCGGGGTCAATGGCAAGGCCGAGATCACGGTGGCCCAGGCGCTGTCCCACCAGGGTGGGATCCCACAGATGCCGGCGGGGATCGGCCCGGCGGATCTCGTCGACTGGGATCGGGTCGTGGCGGCGGTGGCGGCCCAGCCACCGCTCTGGGAGCCGGGCACGGCCCCCGGGTACCACTCACTGACCCATGGCTGGATCGTCGGCGGGCTGGTCGAGGCGGTCGATGGGCGGCGGATCGACCGCTTCGTCCGGGAGGAGCTGCTCGCCCCGCTCGGCCTCGACCGTTCGTTCTTCCTTGGCCTGCCGGAGACGGAGGACAGCCGCATCGCGCCGCTGGCGATGGACGACGCGCTGCTTGGCGAAGAGCCCCCGTCGCCCGAGTCCTACGCCTGGCTGGCCGTACCACCGGCGTTCTACCCGCTGGGGCGGAGCTTCAACCGGCCGGATGTTCGGCGAGCGATAGTGCCGGGAGCGGGCGGGATCGCGACCGCGCGGGCGCTCGCTCGGCTCTACGCCGCCCTCGTCGCGGAGGTCGACGGGGTCCGGCTCCTGCCGGCGGGCCGGGTCCAGGCGATGGCGACGCTCCAGACCGACGCGTGGGACCTCGTGCTGGACGCATCCGACCCCAAGGGGATTGGCTACTTCCTCGGACACCGGGATTCGCCGATGGGGGATCGGGTCTCGGCCTTCGGTCACCCGGGCTATGGTGGAGCGATCGCCTTCGGCGACCCCGAGTACGGCTTCGCCTTCGCGCTGACCAAGAACCGGCTCCGCGGCGGCTCGCCCGATGGGCGGAGCGTGACCATGGACGCCGCCCGGGCCGCCCGGCACGCGCTCGGCATCCCGGAGCGCTGACCGGCGGTGGCCCGGCCCGCTGGCGCCGGCGACCGACATCGGCGACGCCGCGCCGATGTCGGTCGCCACGATGTCAACCGTCTGCGTTCAGGGCGACGGCTTGAGGTGGCCGTCGAACCAGGCGAGGACACGGGTCAGGTAATCGACCCGGTGCTCGGGCGGACTGAGACGCATCAGCCCGTGTGAGGCCCCGGGATACCGGACGAACTCGACCTCGCAGCCGGCCTCCTTGAGCGCGACGAACATCTGCTCCCCCTGGCCGATCGGGCAGCGGTCGTCGGCCTCCCCATGGAGGATCAGCGTCGGGGTGGTGGCGCGGTGGGCGTACGTGCTCGGGGAATGGTCGCGCAGCCACTCGACGGCCTCGTGGGGCTTGCCGCCCCACTGGAGTTTCCCAAAGGTGAAGCCGATGTCGCTCGTGCCGTACATCGACTCAAGGTCGAAGCAGGGCGCCCCGCAGACGCAGGCCTGGAAGCGGTCGGTCTGGCCGATGATCCAGGAGGTCATGTAGCCCCCGTAGCTGTAGCCGTAGACGCCGGTCCGGGTCTCGTCGGCGTAGGGTCGCTCCAGCACGGTGTCGATGACGAGCATCAGGTCCCGGTAGTCCTCCCCACCCCAGTCCTCGATGACGCGCTGGGTGAAGTCGCGGCCGTAGGAGCTGGAGCCGCGCGGGTTGCTGAAGACCACGAGGTAGCCGTTGCTGGCGAGGTGCTGCTGCGTGGCATTGAAGTTCCAGCCATAGTGGCCGTTGGGTCCGCCGTGGATGTCGAGGACGACCGGGTAGCGCCGGGAGGCGTCGAAGCCGGGCGGGAACAGGATCCAGGCCTCGATCTCCAGTCCCTCGCGCTCCACGGTGAAGCGCTCGGTGGTCGGGGCCGGGTGGGCGGCGAGGACTTCCGCGGTGGACTCCACGACGGTCGTGGCGCTGCCAGTCGCCCGGTCCACCACGACGATGTCGCCGGTCCGGGTGAGGTCGCCCCGGGTC
>CADCWK010000025.1 GCA_902806375.1 uncultured Thermomicrobiales bacterium | reverse complement strand
GGGGTTTGCGTGAGGAGCCAGGGCGAAGCGCGGGGAGACGATGTGTGTCTGGAAATGTGGACGCCAACCCGGCGAGATCACCGGGCCGGATGTATCGGCACAGCATAGCGAAGATTCGCATCCCCATCACCGGCGACGAGGGATCGAATCGACGTCTCGCAACCAGCAGCGCACTCACCGTGCTCTGTCGGAGTAGCGAACGCTACATCATGTGAGTCACATGGCATCATGTCTGCAACCCTCATGAGGTCCGGTCTATCTGACTACCTGGTTCACCTGGGTGACGGCGAGACCGGCCTCCCTCTCTGGATACTCAAGGAGCTGTCTCCATGACGACCTTTCCCTCTTCCCGCCTCTCCCGTCGCGGTGTCGTCCAGTTGGGCGGCGTGAGTGTTGGCGCCGCCGCGCTGGCGATCGGCTCCAACCGGTTCGCGGCCCGCGCCCAGGACGCTACGCCGGACGCCACACCAGCCGGCACGCCAGTGGCTGGCGGGTCTGCCTCGGCGGCGATCCTCGCCTCGTATCCATATGCGTTGCCTGACCTCCCCTATGCCTACGATGCGCTCGAGCCCGTCACGTCCACCACGACCCAGGAACTGCATCATGACGGGCTCCATGCGAACTACGTGACGACGCTCAATGCGGCGCTGGAGCAGGTACCCGACGCGCAGGGCTTTACCCTCGAGGACCTCGTCCTCAACCTGGCGATCGTGCCCGAGGATGACTTCACGGCGGCCAACGGCGTCGTCAAGCCGCGCCGCGCCGTCGTCCGGACGAATGCCGGTGGCCACTACAACCACAGCGTCTGGTGGGACACCATGAGCGCCGATGGCGGCGGTGAGCCGGAAGGTCCGCTGGCCGATGCGATCATGGCGGCGTTCGGAGACTTCGCGACCTTTCAGGAGGAGATGAAGCTCGCCGTCCTCGGCAACACGGGCTCCGGCTGGACCTGGCTGATCACCGACGATGCCGGTGCTGTCAGCATTACGGCGACGCCCGCCCAGGACAACCCGCTCATCACCGGCGAAGGCTACCCGGTCTTCGGCATCGACAACTGGGAGCATGCCTACCTGCTCGATTACACGACCGCCACCGGGCGGGGTGAATACGTCGACGCGTGGTGGGAAATCGCCAACTGGACGTTCATCGGTGGCCGCTACGAGGCACACCTCGGCCAGTAGGGTTCTCCCATCCACAGCATCCGGGCCACTGCAGGCGAACGGCGGCGTCCTTTGGGACGCCGCCGTTCGCCTGTCCTCCGCGCAGTAGCTACCATGTCTCCACAGAGCGAGCCCATCTGGAGCGCCCGACATGGATATCGAGATTCGCCGGCTAACGTCCATGACCGAAGACGAATGCCTGGCCCTGGCCGAGCTGCTCGTCATCACGGTCGACGACGGGGCGTCGGTCGGGTTCCTGCCGCCCCTCGACGTGGAGACGGCGGCCGCTTACTGGGCCTCCGTCCCCGAACCATCCACGCGCCTGTTCGTCGCCGAGCGTGCGGGCCGGATCGTCGGGAGCGTCCAGGCACAGCTGGCTACGAAGGCGAACGGGGGGCACCGGGCCGAGATCGGCAAGCTGCTCGTCCACCCCGACGCCCGTCGGCAGGGGATCGCCCGCCAGCTCATGGTGGCCGCCGAGCGGGCGATCCTGGCCGACGGCCGCTCGCTCGTCATCCTCGATACCCGGGACGGAGACCCGTCGAACGCGCTCTACCGGCAGATGGGCTACGTCGAATGTGGCCGGATCCCGCACTACGCCCGCTCGGCCGACGGGACCCTGCACACGACGGTCTTCTACTACAAGCTCCTGTCAGCCGATGCGGGGTAGACGATCCCGTACGGCATCCCGCCCTCCGGCCAGCCCCGGCGGACTGGCGGGCCGACCGGATCAGGCGTCGTCCGTCGTCGAACAGCATCCTCCTCGCTCCGTGCTTGGCCCCCCGCGTGTCTGACCTCGCCGCGTGCCTCGCCCGGCACCCGCGGCTGATGGCACCGTGGAGTCCCCCCGGACCGGTCGCTGCGGGATCGAAGGTCACCCGGGTCAGCTCTGATCACCGTCGCCGCGCGGCGACAGGGGGCGTCGCGGCCCAGACAGGCGGCGACGGACGCCGGCGGCACGACGAAGCAACCAAACGTTGCGCGCTCATACACCATGAACTCATGAGGGTGTCCCGGATATGGAGTATCATCGTGTCATAAGGACGCGACACACTCATCGGCGCACTTGGTCCCCCGAATCGCTTTTCGGTGGGGCCATGTGTCGGTGTACCTGGAGGCAGGACGATGCAGCCCATCAGCATCCATGACCAGAACTCCGACGACGTGAAACTGGTGACCCTGGATGACGACCAGGACGGCGAGGTCCTGACCCTGCCCAGCCCGCCCAACGCCGTCGCCCGTGACCTGCTCGTCACCCAGTTCCAGATGGACCACTGGCTCCGTCCCTGGGTCCGGCGGGAGCGGCTGGGCCTCAGCCCCTCACTGGCGAGCGTCCTGTATCTGATCCGGGACGAGGCGACCCCGACCCTGCGTAGCCTGGCGGAGCGCCTCGACGTGACCCCAACGGCGATCACGTCGATCACTGACCGGCTGGAGACGCTCGGTTACGTCCGTCGCGTCCGGACCTCGATGGATCGCCGCCGGACCCAGCTCGAGATCACGCCCGCCGGTCGCGAGATCAGCCTCCGGATCGAGGAGTCCTTCGTCGAGGAGATCCAGGCCATCCTCGGCGCGTGGGATGAGGACCGCCTGCTGACCATCCAGGAGTCTGCCCGCACGTTGTCGGCGTTCCTGCGTGAACTCAACGCGATCGACGCACGGCGCGCGAGCTGAACGGATTGGCCAGCAGCGTAGCCGCTGGAAAGTCCCCGGGTTCGCCGGTGCGATCCCGCAGGCGCCGCTGATCGATCACACTCATGGCGATCGCCACGATCCCGAGCAGCGCACCACCGGTCAGCCAGCCACCAGCGACGTCGCTGGGCCAGTGTGCCTGGCTGACCACCCGCCCGAACCCGGTCGCCAGGATCAGTGACGTCACGATGACGACGGCCACCGTCCGAACCCGCCGGGATCGGCTCAGCCGGAAGACGACGATCAGCAGTGCTCCCCCGACCAGCATGCTGCTCATCGCGTGGCCGCTCGGGTAGCCCAGACCGCTCGCGATGTCGTTGGTCCCGAGGTCGTTCGTCGCGGGCCGTGGGCTATCGAACACCCATTTGATCGGCCAGTTCAGCGAGCGAACGAGCGTCACCCCGCCGATCAGGGCCGCCTCCAGGAAACGGTGCCGGACGAGGAGGAACAGGCCGGTCCCCGCGAGGATGCCGTAGCTGACCGGTGTTTCCCCGACCCAGTTGCCCGTCGTCGCGACGGCGTGCCATCCCGAGCCATCGATGGCCAGGAGTGCACGCTGGACCGATTCGTCCCACCAGACGGTACCGGGTCCGGCCGCGACGGCTCCCAGCACCGCCAGCAGCGCGAGCCCCACCACGGCACCAGCGGTGACGTGGGAGCGCCGCCAGCAATCCGGGTGCGGGCTGAAGTGTTTCATGCGGACGCGGCGCTCACGCGCCATCAGTTGATAGGACATGCGACCCCTACGTGTCGTTGGCGTGGAGCCGCTCGTACGTCTTGCCGTCGTGTGACACGGTGAGGGCACCGCGGTTGACCGTCAGGTAGAGCGTCCCCTGCTCCATCCGGCCGACGGCCGCGGAGGGAACCTCGAGGTCGTCCTCCGAGCCGGGGATCGAGACGAGCAGGTAGTTGCGGCGTGCCTCGCGGATGGTCCCGAGGGCCTCCCCGTCGAGCGCCAAGACCCGTGTACCGACCGGCACCTTGCCCTGAACCATGGATCTTCCTCATTCCGATGGACGGCATCGCGCCGCCACCTCGTCATCTGGCCGCCGGGGCGACCAGTCTTCCAGGTCACCCTTGCGCATCTTTCCTGCCGTGGGCCGGGGCGCCCTGACGCGTGCTGTCCAGGCGACCGCGTGCCGTGGCTGACCAACGTATACACTGCGCTACGCATTCCGTGCCCGATCGACGGCGGGATGGCGTCGGACGGCCGACCCGGCGGTGACGGGACGCGTCACGGTGTGGTGACAGCGCAGGTGGCCCGGGCCACAGGAGAGGGACCGTGCCGGCAGACGGCGAGGGCAACGCGACGGGCACGGCCTGGGGCTGGGGGTCGCGCTTCGCCGCCACGCCCGACCAGCGGCTGCAGGCGTTCAACGCGTCGATCGGGTTCGACCAGCGATTCATCCGGGAGGACATCCGTGGCTCGGTCGCCCACGCCCGGATGCTGGCCCGCCAAGGGATCGTCTCCGCTCAGGACGCGGCGACGCTGGAGGCCGCCCTCTGGCAGGTCTGGGACGACGCCGCGGCCGGCACGGTCGCCTTCACCCTCGCCGACGAGGACATCCACACCGGCGTCGAGCGGCTGATGCGTGAGCGCATCGGCGACGTCACCGGCAAGCTCCACACCGCCCGGAGCCGGAACGACCAGGTCGCGACCGACTTCCGCCTCTGGGCCCGCGGTGCCGCGTATGAGGTGCTGGCCGGCGTCCTCGGCCTGGCCGACACGCTGGCCGCCGTCGCCGCCGACCACGCCGACACGGTCATGCCGGGCTACACCCACCTCCAGCGCGCCCAGCCGGTCGTCCTCGCCCATCACCTCCACGCCTACGTCGCCATGCTCGAGCGCGACGCCGACCGGCTCCGAGCGGCGATCGACCGGCTCAACCGGTGCCCGCTCGGCGCCGCGGCGCTGGCCGGCTCGACGTTCCCGCTCGATCGCGAGGGGGTCGCCGCCGAGCTCGGCTTCGACGGGCCGGTCGACAACAGCATGGACGCCGTCTCGGACCGCGACTTCGTCCTCGACCTGCTCAATGCCTGCGCGATGACCCAGCTCCACATCTCCCGGCTGAGCGAGGAGGTCGTGCTCTGGACCTCTGCCGAGTTCCGCTTCGCCACGCTGGACGACGCCTTCGCGACCGGCTCGTCGATCATGCCGCAGAAGAAGAACGCCGACATCGCCGAGCTGGCCCGCGGCAAGACCGGCCGCATCGTCGGCCATCTGGTCGGGATGATGGTCACGACCAAGGGACTGCCGCTGACCTACAACAAGGACCTCCAGGAGGACAAGGAGGGGCTGTTCGACACCGTCGACTCCCTGCTGCTCGTGCTGGATGTGGTCCCACCGATGCTCCGGACCATGCGCTGGGACCGCGACCGGATGGCCGCCGCCGCCGTCGCCGACTTCGCCCTCGCGACCGACGCCGCCGACCTGCTCGCCCGCCACGGGGTCCCGTTCCGGGAGGCCCACGGGGTGGTCGGTCGCCTGGTCGCGCGCTGCGTCGCGGAGGGGCGGACCTTCGCCGACCTCGACGCTGCCGAGTGGGCCGCCGTCCACCCGGTCTTCGGGCGGGAGCGACCGCCGCTGGACGCGCTGACCAGCGTCTCCGCCCGCGACATCACCGGCGGGACGGCGCCCGCGCAGGTCCGGGCGGCTCAGGCACGGGTCACCACCCGCCTGGCCCATGCCCGCGCCTGGCTGGACGAGCGCCAGGCCATCCATGACGCGGTCATGCGGCGCCCCGGCGACGCCGGCACCGCAAGGTCCGGGATCGATGCGTAGCCTGACCGACTTCTGGCGCCACCTGACCAGTGACGATGACGTGAGCCAGGAGCTGGCGATGCCGACGGCGATCCCGGCCCGGGACATCGAGGCGCGCGAGGGCCGGGGATCGGCCGACATGCTCGCCATCCAGGTCGTCCGGCGCCGGGTGTTCCACGAGGAGCAGGGGTTCATCGGTGCGTCCGTCACCGACCACGACGACCCGCGCAGCTTCCAGGCGCTCGCCACGGTCCCCGTGCCGCCGGACCTGCCGGAGACGTTCCCGCCGGACCTGGTCGTCGCTGGGCGGCTGGTCGTCAGCGTCGGTCGCCTGACGATGGGCCAGGGGCCGGGGTCGGAGGCGCAGATCACCTGGGTGGCGACGCTGCCGGAGTACCGCGGCGCCGGGGCGGGCGCGGCGGTGATGCGCCTGATGCTGCGGGCGGCCGACGAGGCGGGAGCGACGACGGTCAGGCTCAGCGCGCAGGGCCACGCGATCCCGTTCTACCGCCGGCTGGGCTTCATCGCGATCGGCGCCCCGTACGACATCCGCGGCATGTCCCACCAGCTCATGTCGCGCTGGCGCGGCTCCGACCTGGACTGACGCGGCCCGAGAGGCGAGCCACGCGGTCCTGACCGGATGCGGGCAGGGCGATTGGCTGCCGGACACAATCCCGCCCCGTGCCGGCTTGTGGTGTACGGGTCGGATGGCGTGCCGCCACCCGGACGGTCGCGGCTGGACCGGTTGAGAGCCCGTCCGGTGGTGGCTATACTCCATGAGCCTGCGAGTTCGTCACCGACGAGCGTCTTCGCGTCCCAGCGGGTCCAGCCAGCGCGCAACCTTCCCGATACCGCGCCACGCGTCGCCGGAGCTACTCAGCCTCCCGGGGGCCAGCGGAGCGGTACGCCCAGGAGTGAGCCGACATGGCCTACATCATCACCCAGCCCTGCATCGGTACCAAGGACGCCTCGTGCGTCGAGGTCTGCCCGGTGGACTGCATCCACACGAGCGACGGCGCCGACCAGTACTTCATCAACCCGGACGAGTGCATCGACTGCGGCGTCTGCGCCGAGGTCTGTCCGGTCGAGGCGATCTTCTTCGAGGACGACGTCCCCGAGAACTGGACCAGCTTCAAGGACCTCAACTCGGGGTTCTTCAAGCACTGAATCCATCGCACAGATTAGGCGGGGAGGGGACGCGCTGAATAAGCACGTCCCCTCCTCGTCCTTCGCTATTGGAGTTCTCTAGCTTGCGCTACATGCTCCTCGCAGATCTCAATTCGCTCGTACAAGTCATACAGCTGTAGACTCGCAAACTCCAGATGCCCTTCCGCCTCATCGATGTCCTCGCCGGTGGCAACACTGGGCGGAGCCGCATTGATGGAATCAAGCAGTGCTTCAGCCGCCGCAGCGAAATCCTTGACTAACTCCGCAAGTGAAGAGGCCAGGAGAAGATGAGCGGACGGCAGAATGGGAACAGGTTCTGGAGCTAAGGTAGGACTTCGATAAGAGGTGGATGTGGGCCGGTTCACAAACCCATCGACCTTCGCCGACGGATCAACATCCAACTGACATTTACTTGCCCCGCTCATGTCAACGTTGGCTAGCGTGAGTTTGGCCCTGGGTCCCATACGGATACCAGTTGCTTGATGACCGCTCAGTTCGAATCTGGTGTCTGCGATGCGTGAAGATCGCATAGATGCCGCAATATCTATCCCGATCGATTCTCCGATGATTGAGCACCCCTCCAGACGAAGCCCGCCACTAATTACAACGATTGCTCCCAAGGCGGAAGTAGAGACGAACTCGACACCGCGAAAGGCAACAACAGCGTTGCCAGCATCGACGATCAACGCTGGTTCATCTCCACCGTCTATTGCGAACCCGTGCTGAGAATCGTCGCAACGTAGAGTGAATCCCTCCCGTGCGACCAAAGTGTCTTGAAACCTCCCGGGCTGCATATCCTGGATCGAACTTCCAATTCCATCGACAAACGCTTGAACGGGCCCAGAGGGTTTATAGCTGCTGGCGGCGAGTCGACGGTGGGTCGACGACAACTCTGCATTGTGTTCGCCCCGCGATAAGACCGGCATGAAACGCTGAGATTCATAGCAATCATGTTTGTCGCCTGTGTCGTAGTCGAAAGGTAGCCAACTTTCATTGGACCCTGCCATAAACCGTATTGAGAGACGCCGGCCACATGTGTCACAGTTCTTGACATACGACCTGGTCACTTGCAGCTCCTGATGATGTGCGCCATCGGGCACCTCCGCAACTACAACCCATGCTTACCTTCACTCGTTCCAGAATAGGTTCCGTTGTCCGACACTCTGACGGTTGCAGCAATCATCGGGGCCATGGGATTAAGTGCCGACCCATTGGAATATCTCGACGTCGATCGCTTCCGATGCTGGGCAACACGCTAGCCGTCTACCTGGGGACCAGAAACCAATCGCACTGGGCAGATCCTGTCGATCCAGGCTCCGGCGTCGCAAACAGAGTAGTCCTAACCAAATCGCCGGTGGCCTTTCGTTGGCAATTGACACCATGAGGTGACCTCATTGGACAGCGGGGCAGGTGTCTCTAGGTAGATAGATCGCTACCTAACGCGGGAGTCATGTGTGTCGCTCAATCAGGGCAGAACAGGGGATCACATGCCAGAGGGTGCAGTACGCGGGACCGAGGGGTACGGCGGCGACGCGACCAACGCGTTTCACCGGGCATCGGAGGCGCTGACGTTCGAGGAGGTCCACGCCGACCTACTGGACCTCATTCCGCAGCGACCGGGACGGGCGCTGGACGCCGGAGCCGGCACGGGACGGGACGCCGCGGCGCTGGCATCGCGTGGATGGTCCGTCGATGCCGTGGAGCCCGTCGCCAAGTTCCGCGAACTGGGCCATCAGACGCATCCGAGCCCGCGGATCACCTGGCTGGACGACACACTGCCGGACCTCGAGACCGTCCGGGCGCGCGGCCAGCGGTACGGCCTCGTCGTTGCCTGCGCCGTCTGGATGCACCTGTCCGCCGACGAACGCGACCTCGCCTGGTCCGGCCTCGCGGGGCTGGTCCGGACCGACGGGGTGGTGATCATGTCCCTCCGTCACGGTCCGGTCCCGGCCGGGCGGTGGATGGACGATGTCAGCGGGGATGAGACGGTCGAGCGTGCGACGGCTGTGGGATTTCGCCTCCTGCGTCGCAGCGATGCCCGCCCGAGCCTGCTTCCCGGCAAGGAACAGGTAAGCTGGACCCTCCTCGCGTTTGGCCGCGCGGGTTGAACGGAAGTGACGGCGTCGCCGAACCTGCACCGGAGTGAGCGCCGGCCCTCCATCGTCCCGGTCAGACGCAGGTCCGATCAGTGCTGCGTGGATCGTCGTCGACCATGGCGGCGCGGTAGAAGTCACCGGCGTTCACCAGCGCCCGCCATGGTCGCGCCTTGTTGAGGGCGATGTCGAGCGCGGGATCGGACCGGTCGAGGTCCGCGACGACCAGATCCGCTCCGTCGTCGACCCGCGCCAGCACGAGCCCGTGCGGGCCGATCAGTTCCGTTGGCAGGAGATGGGACGTCTGCGCCGGGCCGGACAGCGCCACCCAGTAGTCGTTGATCGACGCGTAGGCTCGCGCCTTCACCTCCAGCAACGTGTCCACCGGGTATGCCGGGAACAGCAGGCAGTCGACGCCGAGGCGCTCGTACTCCGTGAAGAGCTGCGGGAAGTTGACCTCGACGCAGATCACGCAGCCGAACCGGAACCCGTCCACCTCGAACACCGTCGGCCGCGACCCCGGCACGAAGTAGTGCTGGGTCTCGGTACTGGAGCAGAACCGCTTGTCGTACCGGTCGACGATCCGGCCCTCGTCCGAGATCACGTAGAGGCTGTTGTGCGGGCGGTTCGGCGGCGTCAGGGGATGGGCTGACCCGAGCACGACCCAGAGCCGAAGTTCCGCGGCCAGCGCCATCACCGCGCGCAACTCGGCGCGGACCACGTCCCAGTCGACCTCGTCCCAGCTGCCGATCTGCTCCTTCGCGTAGCCGGACAGCATCCCCTCCGGGAAGAGGATCAGGCGGGCGCCCCGCGCCGACGCCTCACGCATCAGGCGACGGACCGCCGGGCCGTTCTCGGCCGCATCGCGGGAGATGGCCAACTGGGCGACGGCGATGCGAAACGGCTCCACGGGTTGTCCTCCCTCAGACCACAGACCGACGTTCAGCCCACCCCGGCAAACCATGCCTTGAGGTCGCGACGATAACAGAGGCAGCGTCGGTCAGAAACGACAGACTGGGGCGAAGGGCATCCCATGGGGGCAATCCCGGGCACCGGGGATTGACAGCAGACTACCCAGCCGGTATTCTATATTCAACATGTACGTTGAACAACAGAGGAGTTGGATACGACCGACCACCAGGACGATACTGCACTCGACCGGGCCTTCATGGCCCTGGCCGACCCAGTCCGGCGGGCGATCGTGGCACGGCTGTCTCGCGGCGAGGCTACGGTCAATGAGCTTGCCGCGCCCTTCCCGATCACGACGCAGGCCGTCTCCCGGCACATCCAGGTGCTGGAGCAGGCCGGACTCGTCACCCGATCGCGAGACGCCCAGCGGCGTCCTGTCCACCTGGACGCCGCGGCGCTCGAGCGCCTGACCGCATGGATCGACCGCTACCGGCTGGTCCGGGAGGACCAGTTCCGGCGACTCGACGCCCTGCTCGACACCGGCATCCCGGCTGAACCTGCTCAACGGACGCGCGACGACCTCACCAGAGAGGATGACGAGCCATGACCAACCCGACCACCATCACCGCCACGCCCGGCCTGCCGTTCCTCGATATCGTCCGCGAGTTCGACGCGCCGGTCGCGGCGGTCTTCCGGGCCCACACCGACCCGGAGCTCTTCGCGCAGTGGACCGGACCGCGGGAGATGCAGATGGAGATCATCGCGTTCGACGCGACCACCGGGGGCCGCTGGGAGTACGCCGCCCAGGTCGGGGATGGCCACGCGTTCAGTTTCCGGGGCGTGTTCCACACGGTCGAACCTGACTCCCTCATCGTCCAGACGTTCGAGTTCGATGGCGCTCCCAACCAGGTTGGGATCGGCACGCTGAGCTTCACGGACGTGGACGGTCGGACCCGGTTCACCAGCCACGAGGTCTACCCGTCGGTCGAGGCGCGGGACATGGCGATGGAGACCGGGATGGAAGCCGGCATCGTCACGACGTACGAGCGCCTCGACGAACTCCTCGCCGGCTGATCCCCGGTCGCCACGATACCGAACGGGCCGGGACGAACTGCGTCCCGGCCCGAACCAGATGCGTGTCTCCTGCTGACGGTTGCCTACATGGTCTCGCGCCGCTCGGCCGGCGCCGTGGCCGTCGGCTCGTTGACGTCACGGGCGAGGTCGTCGGGGTCGAGGTTGTCCTCGGGGACACCCGCCTCGTCCACATGCACGTCCTCGTGCCGGACCATCCCTCGCACGCGGCGGACGGTCTCGACCGCCTCGCGGGTGATGACGATCTCCTCGATCACCCGGACCCGCTTCTCGAGGTCGACGTCCTCGCCGTAGAACGGGATCTCGAAGGTGCCGCCATCGACCGTGATGTCGGAACCTGTCCCGTCCTTGTCGAAGCGGCGGCGCTGGATCCGGACGCGCTCCTCGGTCACCGGGACCTCCAGCGTCTCCTCGTGCTCCGTCACCGTCGTCTCGATCCGGACCGAGCCGCGCACGACTGGCCGGCGCGTGGCGGCCAGCTCCTCCCGGATGACCGGCACCCGGACGTTGCCCTCCCGGTCGGTGAGGAACTCCAGCCGCTCCTCGGTGTCCATCGCGCTCGGGCCGGCCTCGCTGCGCTCGTCGTGCATCGTGGCCGCCGGCCGCTGGTGCCAGATCCGGGTCGCCTCGTCGTCGGCGGCGACATTGAGGTAGATCGTGGTCTCATCGTGGGAAGCGATCGCGCCAAAGGGGATGAAGTAGTCGGACGCGAAGAAGCGTCCCTTGCGGACGACGAGGTAG
>CADCWK010000024.1 GCA_902806375.1 uncultured Thermomicrobiales bacterium | reverse complement strand
CCGAGTACGACCACGACGACGGCGTCTCGGTGACCGGTGGCTACGTCTACCAGGGCGACGCCATTCCCGGACTGGCCGGGACGTACCTCTACGCCGACTTCGGCACGGGGCTGCTCTGGGGCGCCCGCCCGGCCGGCGACGGGTCGTACGTCGCCTCGACGCCGATCGAGACCGGCTTCAACGTCGCCTCATTCGGGCAGGACAACGACGGCGAGGTCTACCTGGCCCTGTTCGGCGGCGAGGGCGGCGGCAGCGTCGTCCGGCTCGTCCCGTCCGCCTGAGTGGCAGATCTGTTTTCGGACGATGGACTGACCACAGCGAAGTGGTCTCTGGCCGGTCGTAGTCCCCGAGCCCGGATGGTCGCGCCCGTCGGTCCGGGGACCGAGCGTACCGAGGGCCGTGCCTCACGGGCGCAGCGTCCGGGTGACGAGCGGCTCGTGCGGTCACGCCCGTTTCGAGCGCATCGCCTTCAGATGGCGCGTTCCGGGATCAGCCGCGAGTCGTTCGTACTCAGGCGATCCGACCGGGACCAGCGCCACCCGCCCCGCTGCATCGCTGTGGATGCCCCAGCCATAGCGCTTGGCGAGCGGTGACGAGCGCAGGCAGGGTTGCCCCTTTGAGAAGAGTCGCTCCCGCTCAGCGCCGAGCTCGTTTGCGGCAATCCCCTGGCGGATGGCGTGGACCTGGAAGAGGATGTCGTCGGACGTGTGGCCGTAGGGACGTTCGGAGATCAGATCGAACTGGAGATTGGCAACGCTCTTCGTGTCGCCGCGAAGCGGCGGGATCTCGGCGGCAGTGACCGGGCAGTCCTCAGCGACCTCGATGAACGTACTGACGTAGTCGGTGGTATGCATGGCACGTGTCTCCTGACTCACGGACGGATCGGTGCTCCTCCGGATGCCGAAGGATCAGGCATGGGTGCGAACGATGCTGCGCGGCTCGTCGCGGTCATAACTCCGGGCGGTCACGAGAGGAACCGGACGCCGGTGAGCCCCTCCGACACCTCCCATAGGCGACTCGCGACGGCCGCATCTCGCGCCTGCCGGGGAACGCGGGCGGGGGCCGGACCTCCGGTCAGCTCGAACAGCCCGTCCGGGCCGTAGTAGCCGCCGCCGATCACGGTGGGGCTGGTCGCGGCGAACAGGGCCGGACCGGCGCCGCGATCCGCTGACTGGGAGAACCCCGGGATCTTGGCCGGCAGGCCACTCATCCCGCCGCCAGCCCCACCGGCGCCCAGGTTGGTCCGGACGATGCCAGGGTGGGCGGCGACGCCGATGACGCCCCAGCCCGCCGCCCGGCCGCGCCGGTCGAACTCGCGGGCGAACATGAGGTCGGCCAGCTTGGACAGGGCATACGCCCGCCACGGGTTGTAGGAGCGCTCACCCTGCAGATTGGCGAAGTCGACCCGGCCGATCCAGGCGGCCAGGCTGCTCATCGTCACGACCCGCGGGGCCTCCGCCGCACGCAGCAGCGGCAGCAGGCGACCGGTGAGCGCGACGTGACCGAGGTAATTGGTCGCGAACTGGACTTCGAACCCGTCGGGCGTCAGCTCCCGCGAAGGGACGGCCATGATCCCGGCATTGGCGACGAGCAGATCCACCGGACGGCCCTCGCCGATCAGCCCCTCGGCGAACCGGGCGACCGAATCCAGCCGGGCGACGTCGAGTTCGGCGACGGCGACGCACGCCGCCGGGTTGCCCGCCATGATGGCCTGGCGGGCCGTCTCGCCCTTCTCCATGTCCCGCACGGCCAGCACGACCTCGGCACCGGCGCTGGCCAGCCCCTGGGCGATCTCGTAGCCGATCCCGCTGTTGGCCCCGGTCACGACCGCGAACCGGCCCCGCTGATCGGGAATCTCGTAGCGACTGCCTGCCATGGTTGCCTCACCTGTCGGTTCGCCGGGCCGATCGCCCGGTCCGTGGTGAGAGGGCAGGGGCAAGATCCTGTCCGCCAGCCGCCGGGGACCGCTCACCCGGGGGCTGCGGGAGGTCCGGACGCTCCCGGAGCGGTCGCCTGCCAATGGGACCGCCGGCCGTCTGTTAATCCTGCACAATCGATCGTTGGTCGTTTTGCCCAAGAACCGCGAATCCTCGCCATAGGAGTGGCCGGGATGGTCGGCTACACTGCTCGGGCCCTACCAGACCGCGCCTGTCGCGCCGGACGATCCCGATCCATCCCGCCTGCCACGGGAGGATCGCGCGGGATCGTCCGGGTGCCGGCCGCAACCCAAGGAGAGAAGACGTGAGCGCAACGGCCCCGGCCCCCTCCGGCGAAGAGGTCCTCCGACAGATCGCCGAGCAGAACGTCGAGTTCATCAACCTCCAGTTCACCGACGTGATGGGTATCGTCAAGAGCGTGACCATCCCGGCCTCGATCTTCGACCACGTCATCGAGGGTGGACAGTGGATCGATGGCTCGTCGATCGCCGGCTTCACCCGGATCGCCGAGTCGGACATGTTCCTGCAGCCGGACCTGTCGACGTACAAGGTCCAGGGCTACGAGAACGATGGCTTCGTCACCGCCCGCGTGATCTGCGACGTCTTCCGGCCCAACGGCGAGCCGTTCCCGGGCGACCCGCGCGGCGTCCTCCGCCGCCAGCTCGAGCGCGCCGAGGCGATGGGCTACCACTACAACGTCGGCCCGGAGCTGGAGTTCTTCCTGTTCAAGAAGGACGGCGAGAACATCGCCGCCGTCCCGTCGGACAGCGCCGGCTACTTCGACGTCTCGACCGACCTGGGCTCGGTGATCCGCAAGCACATGGTCCGGGCGCTGACGGAGATGGGCATCGACGTCGAGGCCAGCCACCACGAGGTCGCGATCGGCCAGCACGAGATCGACTTCGAGTACGGCGCCGCCATCCCGACCGCTGACCGCGCCACGACCTTCAAGTACGTCCTGAAGTCGATCGCGCAGCAGCACGGTCTGCACGCCACGTTCATGCCGAAGCCGCTCGAAGGCGTCAACGGCTCGGGGATGCACGTCCACCAGAGCTTCGCCTCGATCGAGACCGGCAAGAACGCCTTCGTCGACGCCGACCACCCGTACGGCCTGTCGCAGATCGCGCAGCACTTCATCGCCGGCCAGCTCAAGCACGCCCGCGCCCTCGCGCCGGTGATCGCGCCGCTGGTCAACTCCTACCGCCGGCTCGTGCCGGGCTTCGAGGCGCCGGTCTACGTCGCCTGGGCCCGGACCAACCGCTCGGCGCTGATCCGCGTCCCGGCCATCCGCCAGGGCAACCTCGCCGCCACCCGCGTCGAGCTGCGCTGCCCGGACCCGAGCTGCAACCCGTACCTCGCCTTCGCCGCGATGCTGGCCGCCGGGCTGGACGGGATCGAGAACCAGATCCCGCTCCAGGAGCCGGTCGAGGAGAACCTCTACCACTTCACGGAGGACGACCTCACCCGCCGCAACATCCCGACGCTGCCTTCGACCCTGGGTGAGGCCGTCGCCGAACTGGAGTCGTCGGAGGTCGTCCGCGGCGCCCTCGGCGAGCACGTCGCCGACCGGCTGATCGAGGCCCAGAAGGCCGAGTGGAACGCCTTCCGCCTCCACGTCTCCCAGTGGGAGCGCGACCGCTACCTCTCCATCTACTAGGCGCCCCTCCGGCGCCATCGTCCCCTGCGACCGACCACGGTGAGGCAGTGCCTCACCGTGGTCGTCCCGTTTTCGGTCCTGGTCCCGACGCGGCACGCACACTGCTCTGGGACAGGAACCAGTGAAGACCGATCGACCGCAACGAGAGCAGACCGACGTGCGTGGCGTGAAGAAGCAGGACCTGCCAACGAAGGTCTGCGCGACCTGCGGGCGCCCGTTCACCTGGCGGAAGAAATGGGCACGCGATTGGGAGTCAGTCCGGTACTGCAGCGACCGCTGCCGGACCCACCGCACCGACGCGACGGCCGGTGCCGCCCGTGACTGACGCACCCACGCCGACCCCGGCGCCGGATGACGACCGCGACATGGCCCGGGACTTCGCCGATCGCGATGCGTTGATTGCCTACGTCGCGGCCCAGTTCCCGGACGCTGCCGAGCGTGACGCCAACGTCGCGCCGGTCCGGGGCGGCCGGGCGGCGGCGGAGAGACGCCTCGACGCGATCCGCCCGCGGGAGTACGCCTGGACGCGCAACGAGCTGTCCGGTGACGTCACGCGCCTGTCGGCCTACCTGCGTCATGGCGTCGTCTCGCTGGGCGAGGTCCGGACCGCCGCGATCGACCGGGTCAACCGGCGTGGCGACGTCCGCAAGCTCATCCAGGAACTTGCCTGGCGGGACTACTTCCAGCGTCTCTACGCCGCGGGCGGGGACGAGACGATCTGGGAAGACCAGGAGGACTGGAAGACCGGCTTCGGCCCGGAGGACTACGCCGACACCCTGCCCGAGGACATCCGCCTCGGCGCGACCGGGCTGCCCTGCATGGACGCCTTCATCGCCGAGTTGCGCGAGACCGGCTACCTGCACAACCACGCCCGGATGTGGCTGGCGGCCTACGTCGTCCACTGGCGCCGGATCGACTGGCGCCCCGGCGCGGCCTGGTTCCTCGCCCACCTGCTGGACGGCGACCCGGCCTCGAACAACCTGTCGTGGCAATGGGTCGCCAGCACGTTCTCCCCGAAACCGTACGTCTTCAACCGGGAGAACCTGGAGCGATACACCGCCGGCGCGCACTGCCGGACCTGCCCGCTGCTGGGGCACTGCGACTTCGAGGGGACGTACGACGAGATCAAGGGCGAACTGTTCCGTCCCATGCCCTGGGACGACGCATCCGCGCACCGCGGCGCCACCAACGGCAAGCGGGCGGCACGGCGATGACCGATCACCGCGACGAGACGATCGGTGCCGCGCCGGACGAGGCGATCCGGAACGCCATCGTCTGGGTCCACGGAGATTGCCTGCGGCCCGGCAACCCGGCCCTGGCGGCGGCGCCCGGCGCCCCGGCGATCTTCGTCTTCGACGATGCCCTGCTGGACGACTACGGCACCACGCTCAAGCGGCTGGTCTTCCTCTACGAGTGCCTGCTGGAGCTACCGGTCACGATCCGCAGGGGCGACGTCGCCGAGCAGGTGCTGGCCTTCGCCCACGGGCACGGGGCGGAGCGGATCCTGACGACGCCCAGCCCCGCCCCGCGCTTCCTGGAGATCGGTCGGCGGCTCGACGCCGAGATACCGCTGACTGTCGTTCCCGAAATCCCGTTCCTCGCCTACGACGGCCACCTCGACCTCCGGCGGTTCTCCCGCTACTGGAAGGTGGCCCAGCGGTACGCCTACGGGCAGGCCGGGCTGCCACTGGACGAGGATGAGGCCCCATCCAGAGCACGGGTCGACGGACGAGGCGGGCCTGTGGGATAGGGCATATCACCGATGGTCCGGGCCGATCGCCGATATACTTCTCTCGGATCAGGGAGGAAGCGAACATGGCCCAGCCAGAACGCAATACCAGCACCAGCGCCACCCGATCGGTCCCGATAGAGCGCGACGGCGAAACGCAGATCATCCGGTTGCCGACCGATGTCCGGTTCGAGGGCGAGACCGTGTCGCTCCGGCGTGACGAGGCGACCGGTGATGTCATCCTGTCTCAGTCGCGACGGACAAAGTCTTGGGACGAGTTGTTCGCCATCCTTGACGCGGCGGACATCCCGGAAGACTTCATGGACGAACGACCGCTCAACTACCCGTGGACGCACCGCAACTACCTCGACGGTGAGGAGGATCGTTGACCAAACTCTTTATGCTTGACACCGATGCCGTAAGCTACATCGCTCGTGGTCGACCGCCTGAATACCGGCAACGTGTCCGTGAGATTGCGGACGAGCAACTCTGTATCTCAGCGATTACGGTGGCCGAGATCCTTGTCGGTCTGGAAGCTCTACCGTCGAATGACATCCGGCAATTGGCCGCGCGTAACTATCTGGGACAAATCAACGTCATCCCGTGGGACGAAACGGCCGCCCCGATGTTCGCCAGCATTCAGTATTACCTCAAGACGACCGGACAACGCATCGGTGAGATGGACGTCCTGATTGCGGCCCACGCGATGGCGCTGGGCGCGACGCTCGTGACTGGTAACGTCCGGCATCATGGCCGGGTGCCAGGTCTGGAGATCGTCGACTGGCGGGTGCGACCGTCGAGCGGAGACTGACGGCGCGACTAACTGGTCAGCGGCCGGCCGGATCGTCATCGTCGTCCAAATCAGGGCGGGTGGCGCGCTGCCAGGGCCAGCGCCCCTCGATCTCGAGTTCCAGTTCCAGGCTGAGGAACGTCCGGATCGCGATGATGACCGCGAGGATGCCGACGCTGCGGAACGTCGGCTCGATGACGACCGTCCGGATGATGTCCCCGGCGACGAGGAACTCCAGCCCGAGCAGGATCGACTGGCCGACGCCCCGGCGGTAGATCCGGTAGGTGCGCTGCCACGGTTCCCGCCCGCGCAGATGGAGCAGGAACCGGCCGGTCGCGAGCGCCGCGCCGAGCACGATCACGCCGATCCCGACCGCTTCGACGACCTGACCGACGAGTTCGACGGCCTCCTCGAACGGCATCGCGTGACCTGCCTCCAGGGTGAACAGGGAACGGGGGGACGGGTCGGTCAGCCTGGAGACGGGACGTCTGGCGACCCGCCCGACATCGCGGCGACCCTGGTGGGCTGCGCGACCGGGAGGCGGACGATGAAGGTCGCGCCCTGGCCGATCTCCGACTCGACGACGATCGACCCCCCGTGCGCCTCGGCGATCTCCCGGGCGATGTAGAGCCCCAGCCCCAGCCCGGTCTGGTCGGAGTGGTTGGACCGCTCGACCTGGGACAGCAGGTCGAAGATGCCCTGCCGGTTCCTGGCGGGGATCCCCGGTCCGTAGTCCTGCACCTGGATGATGGCTTCCGCACCGACCACGTGGAGACGAACGTCGATGTACTGGCTCTCGGGGGCGTGCTTGACCGCGTTGGAGAGCAGGTTCAGGACGATCTGCTCCAGCCGCAGCGGGTCACCCTGGATCCGGACGGGGTCGGCGGTCGAATCGATCCGGAAGGTCCGGTCGGGCGCGATCACCCGCATCGTCGCGATGACGTCCTGGACCATCGCCGCGACATCGACGGGCTGGAAATCGAGGGCGAGCTTGCCGGTCCGGAGCCGACCGACCTCCATCAACTGGTTGATGAGCTGGGACTGGCGCTGGACCTGCTGCATGGCGGCGTCGATGTACCGGCCCAGCCGGCCGTCATCCTCCAGCCCCTGGATCCGGCGCCGGGCCAGCTGGAGGTAGCCCTGCAGGGCGGTCAGCGGAGACCGGAGCTCATGCCCCGCGATGTGGAGGAACTGTTCCTCGAGCCGGCGCAGCCGCCGGTCGGTCGTCTCGCGGATGACGAGCACGCCGCCCTCCCGGTTGTCGCCCCACAGTGGCGCGCCGGTCGCCTCGAACCAGCGCGGCCCGCCCGGCCGGTCGGCGACGGTGAACTCGGTCTGGAACCGCTCGCCGTTGGCCGCCCGCCGCTGCGGCGTGTCGGCGTGGGCCAGCCCGCCACCGGACAGATCGGTCGGAGTCAGTGCTCCCCCGAGGCTCCCGATGAGGTCATCGTAGGCCGGATTGCTGCGAACGACCCGCCCGGCGGCATCGACGACGACGACGGCCTCGCCGATGCTGCCCAGGATGGCGGACAGCCGGGCGCGCTCGGCGGCGTGGGTCTCAGCCAGGTCCTCGAGCTCCAGGCTCCGGGCACTCAGCTCGTCGTTGGTCGCGTTGAGTTCCTCGAGCGTCGCCTGGGTCTCCTCGTTGAGCGTCTCCAGTTCCTCGTTGGTCGCCTGCAACTCCTCGTTGAGGGTCTCGATCTCCTCCGTCGCGACCTGGGCCGCGGCGTTGACGATCCGCAGCTCCTCACCCTGCTCCCGGAGTTCGTCCATCGTGTCACTGAGTTCGCGGTTGGCGGCGAGCAGTTCCCGGTTGGCGCCGGTCAACCGCGAGATGGTGTCCCGGAGAGCGGCGTTCTCGGCCGTCAGGTGATCGACGGACTCGCCGACCCTCCCCTCCATGCGGGTGATCTCGGTCACGTCCTCGATCAGGACCAGGACGCTGCTGACCGTCCCGTTCGGCCCGACCTGCTCCGGCTCGCAGGTCAGGGCGAGCTGGACGACATCGCCCGTGACCGACTCGGTCGCCACGATCCGGTCGAGCCGCGTCGGCCCCTCGCCGCGGAGCACCGCGTCGATCGCCGACCGGAGCGGGTTGGACGGGATCCGCTGAGCGAGGTGGATGAAGTCCTGGCCGAGGGCGACCCCGTGGATGCCGAGCAACTGGCGGGCGACGCCGTTGATGAACTCGATGTCGTAGCGCCGGTCGATCAGGGCGACCCCATCGGGAAGCTGCCGGAGGATGTTCTCGAACCGGGACCCGGTCAGCTGTGCCCGCTGGGCCTCGCCTTCGGCCTGCTGGAGGGCGAGGTCGAGCGCCGACCGGGTACTCGGGCTCCAGGGTCCGGACTCGCTCCCGGCGATCGACTGGGTCGGCCAGGACGGGCGCAGGGGCGGACGTGACCCGATTCGCCGGAAGACCCGGTGCCGCCGGTCACGGACCTGGAACAGGTCGCTGAGCGGCCGTGGGGTCTCGGACGTCCCGAGGACGAGGAAGCCTCCGTCCCGGAGGGAGTAGGCGAAGGCGTCGAGGGTCTGCTGCTGGAGGCTGGCGGTGAAATAGATCAGGACGTTCCGGCACAGGACCAGATCGACGTTGGGGAACGGCGGCCGCTGCCCGAGGTCGTGCTGGCCAAAGACGACCAGGCTCCGGATGACCTTGCGGACCTCGTACGTCCCGTCCCGGTGGGTGAAGTAGCGGTCGACCAGGTCGGCCGGCACGCTGGAGATGGACGACCGGCTGTAGACCCCGCGGCGCGCGAAGTTGACCGCTTCCTCATCCAGGTCGGTGGCGAAGATGCGGACCCCGGGCTCCGGGCTGTCTCCGATGAGCTCCGCGACGAGCAGGGCCATCGAGTAGGCCTCCTCGCCGGTCGCACAGCCCGCCGACCAGATCCGCAGTTCCCGTCCCTGCTGGCTGGCCTGTTCGATGAGGCCAGGCAGGATCTCGGTCCGGAGGTGATCGTAGAGGGCCGTATCCCGGAAGAACCGGGTGACCTTGATGAGAAAGCTGCTGACGAGCAGCCGCTCCTCGTCCGGGTTCGCGCGGATGTAGCCCAGGTAGTCGGAGATACTGGTCGATCCCGTCGCGGCCATCCGGCGGTTGAGCCGGCGGAGCAGGGTGGGGGTCTTGTAGGCGCCGAAGTCGATCCCGCGGCGGGTCCGGATCTCGCGCAGCAGGAGCGGCAGGGCCGGGTCGGAGTCGACGTCGATCCGCTCGGGCTGGGACAGGATCCGGGTCAGCAGTGGACCGATCCGCTCGATCGGGGCGACGATATCGACGATGGCCCGCGGCAGCGACTTGGGCATGGACGGGAAGGCCGCCGTCTGCGGGTCCTGGATGATGACCGTCCCGCCGGCCTCCTTGACGGCGATGGCCCCGCTGGCCCCGTCGGAGCCTGAACCGGTCAGGATCACCGCGAGGAGCCGCTCGCCGTAGACCTCGGCAGCACTGCGGAGCAGGGTATCGATCGACGGGGTCGGCCGGCTGTCCCCGTCCGGCAACACCTCCAGCTCGCCCTCCAGAACCCGGACGTGCCGGTCGGGCGGGATCACGTAGATGGTCGACGGCTGCGTGACGGTGTGGTCATGGACGACCTCGACCGTCAGCGCGGTCTTGCCGGCCAGGATGCTGTCCAGCCGGCTGGGCCGGTTCGGGTCGAGGTGCTGGGCAAGGATGATGGCGGCCGGGAAATCCTCCGGCAGGCTCTCGACCAGCGTCGAGAGCGCCTCGATGCCGCCTGCGGACGAACCCACGACCACGAGCTGACGTTCGGACAGCTGCGCCACGTCACCATCCATGAGGTGTTTTTCCATGTCGTCCCTCATTGTGACGCATTCACGGGTCGTTCGTCTCCACTACAGGGGATGACCTGTCGATCCATCCGGCAGGGCGAGTTAATCGGCGACCGCGACCGAATCGACCGGCCCGGGGATCTGCTCCAGCAGGGTCTTGAGGACCTCGACGTAGTGCTCGTCCCGCTCAGCCTGCTCGGTGAGCCGGCTGCTGTACTGGCCGTTGGCGGCGGCGTTGCGGTAGCGGGTCGCCATCTGACGGGATAGCGTCGCCTTCTCCTTGAGCATCCGGACGCACGTCCAGAGGGCCGCTTCCATATCCTCGGTCTTGAGGCCCAGCAGCGCCTCGGGCGCGAAGGCGTGGCCGACATGGCAGCGGAAGTGGAGCGCCGGCCCGGTCGCCTCCTGCCAGAGCACCCCGCCGCAGTCCGGGCAGGTGAACATCGTGCTCTGGTCGGCCCGGACGTCCTCCGTCTGGTGCTGGAAATCCGCCTCGATCTTCTGCTCGATCACCGCCTCGTCGTCGCGCATCGTGATGCTCCCGGTCGTGACTCGATTGCCCACGAGTTCGGTGAGCTTGCCCGCGATCGTTGCCGCCGGCAGGACGTGATCGATGTTCGCGTGCAGCATCGCGCTCTCGGGCATCCCCGCCATCAGCGCCTCGGCGGGGTCCTGGACGATCGCCAGGCCACCGTAGGCGTTGATCGCCATCAGCCCGCCGCTGCCGTCGTAGAGCGTCCCGGACAGGACGATGCCGATCACCCGTTCCCGGTAGGCGCGGGCCGCCGAGCGGAACAGCGGATCGACGGCCGGCCGGGTGTGGTTCTCCCGCGGGCCGTGGGACAGTTCGACGTACCCCTCGCGGACAATCAGGTGCCGGTCGGGAGGGGCGACGTAGATCCGTCCCATGTCCAGCGGCTGGTGGTGTTCGGCCAGCCCAACGGGCAGGTCCGTCACCCGCTGGAGGAGTTCCGGCAGCCGGCTCCGGCTCATCGCCGGCATGTGCACGACGATCAGCACCGCCGCCGGGAAGTCCGGTGGCAACTGCTCGATGATGGTCAGGAGCGGCGGGATGCCGCCAGCCGATGCCCCGATGACGACGATGTCACGGCGGATGTCATGGTCGGTCACGCTGGCCATCGATCCTGGTCCCGTCTGGTCGCCGGCACGTGCCTCGCGGCACGCCGATCCGGATAGCCCCGGAACGGAACCATCAGTACCGCTGAATAGTAAAGGCCTTGACCTAACCGTGCCTACCCATGATACGCGCAAACCGCGCCACGGCGTCCCATTGACCAGCTCCGTTGACCGGTTCCGTTTCCCACCGGACGCCGACCGGACGCTCGGAGGTCAGTAGGCGCGGTGCAGGAGCAGGTAATGCTGGGAGATGGTCAGCCCCGTGTGCTGGCCGATCACGTCATCGACGATGTCGGAGGGCAGCTCCAAGCGGAGGACGGCCTCAAGGTCGACGCGCTCACGGAACCGCCACTCGGTCGCGATGCGCTCGATGCCGAAGCCCTGCGCCACCCAGAAGGCCTCGATGGCGGCCGGGTCGATGTCCCGCCATCCCGCCGAGCGCCGCAGCCAGCCGGAGAATTCCCCGCCGCGCAGGTCGTTGTCGATGATGACGGCGGTCCCGCCGGGCCGGACGACCCGCGCCAGCTCGGCGAGGCCGGGCTCGCAGCCAGGTCCGAAGAAGTAGGCGAACCGGGCG